>CAKZTM010000038.1 GCA_937920555.1 uncultured Paracoccaceae bacterium
CACCAAGCGCCGCGCGGAAATCCTCCAGTCTTGGATCGGCCGCGTCGGTAATCACCGCATGGCCCGCCTTGCCCGTCGCCGTCAGCAGCACCGTGTCGGAGGTCGAGGTATCCCCATCCACGGTAATCGCATTGAAACTCCGTCCGTTCGTCTCGTTCAGCAGTGTTTGCAAAACATCGGGTGCAATCGCCGCATCCGTGAACACATAGCCCAACATCGTCGCCATATCGGGCGCGATCATGCCGGAACCTTTGGCAAATCCGGCAATATTGACCGTTTGACCGCCGATCTCCAACTGCGCCAAGGCACCTTTGGGGAAAGTATCTGTGGTCATGATCGCACGGGCCGCCATCTCGGCCCCACCAGATGACAGGTTCCCGACCAAACCTCTGAGCGCATCGGTGATCCGCTCGTCAGGCAAACGCTCGCCAATAACGCCGGTAGAGGCCGTAAACACATGCGCAGGTGGCACATCCACCGCACCAGCCACAGCCGCGCAAATACGCTCGACCGATTGATCGCCCGCACGTCCGGTAAAGGCGTTGGAATTGCCCGAGTTGACGATAATGGCAAAGCCTTTGTCGGGATCAGAGGCCTGCGCCAGCTTCGCCTGACAATCAAGCACATTGGCAGACCGGGTAGAGGAACGGGTGAACACCCCGGCAATGCTGGCCCCCGCGCAAATCTCGGCCAACATCACATCATCGCGGCCCTGATACTTCACCCCTGCCGCAATAGAGGCAAACCGCACACCATCAATGGCAGGAAGCGCAGGAAACCCGCCCGCAGGCGCCAAGGCCGAGACCTTGGGCCCCTCCAACGCATCCAGTTCAGCTTGCAAAGCCGCGATCTGATCTTTCAGCACCGCGGCTTTATGTGTTGTATCCGCACTCATAGCGACCCGGCGCTACTCTACGGGATCGATCAAGCTGCCCTCACGAATTGCAGCTTCGGGAATTGCGATCTCCACGCGCTCAACGGTCGCGGCGGCGCGCATCGCATCAATCCGGCCGGAAACTTTCTTTTCAATCAGACTTTGCGACAACTCTTCGCGCACATCATCAAGGGTCGGCACCGGCACATCACGCACCTCCACCAATTTGATCACATGCCAACCGAACTGGGTTTGAACCGGCTCAGATATCGCGCCAGCTTCCATGCCAAGAACAGCGGCTTCAAATTCAGGTACCATCACCCCTTCGCCAAACCAGCCAAGAGAACCGCCGTTTGGACCTGATGGCCCGGTTGATTTCTCTTTCGCAACCTCAGCAAAATCACCACCATCATTGACCATCTTGATCACCTCTTGGGCGTCCTCGGCGGTCTCAACCAGAATATGGCTGGCATTATATTCGGTCTGCGGCTCCACACTGCCATAGACTTCGTCATAAGCTGCCTGCAGATCAGCCGGATCCGCACCTTCGGCGATCACGGCATCAATCGCATTGCGCGATACCAGAGCCAAACGCTCATTTTCCAAAATCAACTGCACCCGCTTGGTGTCGGTCTCGGTGCTCGGAGATACCGTGTCGGCGATCAATGCCTGATCGATCAATTGATCCAAAATCCCTGTGTAAAGCTGCGAATCGGGCAGTTCCTGATACTGGGCGGGTAGCCGCTCCATGATAGCGACCATATGACCCAAAGTAATCTCACGCTCATTGACCCGTGCCACCACGGTCGAGGCATCATATTCGACCATCGTTTCCGTCGTTGTTGCGGTCTCCTGAGCGAATGCCGGAAAGGCAAAAGCGGCGGTAAGGCTCAAGACAAAAGACATGTGGCGCATAGGGTAGAACTCCTGTTGGTCTTGGGCCTTTACGCTTTCACAGCCCATTTCACGTTGTCCTGGCGCAGGGCTGGTGCCGTTGACAGGGGTGCCGCCTCCGCTTACATGCCAGAATGGCCTGATTTATAGGCCTCTTGATGCAATGTTGGCTGACAGGGAGATAGCCCCTCGCGCCCGGCCCTACAAGCATCAGATTTGAATTACGCGTATCTCCGCGCGTCACACGGATGTGACGGTTTCGGGTGAGGCGCAGTTAGAGGAATGGGACCGCATGCTGGGTATAAACGCGCTGGCCAAGAAGATTTTTGGCACACCAAACGACCGCAAAATCAAGGCGGTTGCATCTTTGGTTGCAAAAATTAATGCGCTTGAGCCGGAGTTTGAAGCACTCACCGATGAGGGCATCAAAGAGAAAACCGCCGAATTCAAAGAGCGGGTCGAAAACGGCGAAAGTCTCGACGCCCTCTTACCCGAAGCCTTTGCCAATGTTCGCGAAGCGGCCAAACGATCCTTGGGCCTACGCCCCTTCGATGTGCAGCTGATGGGCGGAATTTTCCTCCATCAAGGTAACATTTCCGAGATGAAAACCGGCGAGGGCAAAACCCTCGTGGCCACCTTGCCCGCCTATCTCAACGCGCTCACCGGGCGCGGTGTGCATGTGGTCACCGTCAACGACTACCTTGCCAAACGCGATGCCGACTGGATGTCCAAAGTCTATAATGCGCTCGATATGGACGTGGGCGTGGTCTATCCGAATATGGACCCCAAACTGAAAACCATCGCCTATTCCGCCGATGTGACCTACGCCACCAATAACGAACTCGGCTTTGATTATCTGCGCGACAATATGAAATCAGAGCTGGACCAGATGGCGCAGCGCGACCACCATTTCGCGATTGTCGATGAGGTGGATTCGATCCTGATCGATGAGGCACGGACGCCGTTGATCATTTCCGGCCCCTCCGAGGACAAATCCGATCTTTACACCAAAGTTGATGCGGTCATCCCAAGGCTGAGCGAAGAGCACTACGATATCGATGAAAAAACCCGCGCCGCCAACCTGACCGATGAGGGCAATGATTTTCTGGAACATGAGCTGCGCTCGGCGGGGTATCTGGAAGAGGAAGCCTCGCTCTATGATCCTGAAAGCGCCTCACTGGTGCACCATGTGCAACAAGCGCTGCGGGCTCATAAGCTGTTTACACGCGACAAAGATTACATCGTGCGCAACGAAGAGGTTGTGCTGATTGACGAATTCACCGGCCGGATGATGTCCGGGCGGCGCCTATCGGATGGCTTGCATCAGGCCATCGAGGCTAAGGAAAACGTGTCGATCCAGCCAGAAAACGTGACCTTGGCGTCTGTGACCTTCCAAAACTATTTCCGGCTCTATGACAAGCTGTCCGGCATGACCGGTACGGCCATGACCGAAGCCGACGAATTCATGGAAATTTATGGCCTTGGCGTGGTGGAAGTCCCGACCAATGTGCCTGTGGCGCGTATCGACAATGATGATCAGGTTTACCGCACCCAAGGCGAAAAATATGATGCCATTGTGAAAGCAATCGGCATTGCTCATGAGAAAAAACAACCCGTTCTGGTGGGTACCACCTCGATCGAGAAGTCCGAACTGCTGTCGTCAAAACTCGCGGACGCGGGTCTTGAGCATAAAGTTCTAAATGCCCGGTTCCATGAGCAAGAAGCCTCCATTATTGCGCAAGCAGGCAGGCCCGGTGCGGTCACAATCGCGACCAACATGGCCGGACGTGGAACGGATATTCAGCTTGGTGGTAATGTCGACGTGCAAGTCGCCGACGAAGTTGAAAGCCAAGGCGAAGGCGCTGATGAGGCCACAATTCGCGCCAAAATCGAGGCAGATGTCGGCAAGGCCAAGGAAGACGTGAAAGCCGCAGGCGGTCTCTTTGTGTTGGCCACCGAGCGTCATGAAAGCCGGCGGATCGATAATCAGTTGCGGGGCCGCTCGGGCCGGCAAGGTGATCCGGGCCGAACCAATTTCTTCTTATCCCTCGAAGATGACCTGATGCGGATCTTTGGGTCCGACCGTCTGGACAACATGCTGCAAAAACTTGGCATGAAAGAGGGCGAAGCGATCATTCACCCATGGGTCAACAAAGCGCTTGAGCGCGCCCAAGCCAAGGTGGAGGCCCGCAACTTCGACATTCGAAAGAACCTGCTGAAATTTGACGACGTCATGAATGATCAGCGAAAAGCGATCTTTGAGCAGCGGCTCGAAATCATGGAAGCCGACGATCTTTCGGAAGTGACCCGCGATATGCGCCACGAAGTGATCGACGATCTTGTTGCAGAATATGTGCCCAAACGCGCCTACGCGGATCAGTGGAATGCCGAAGGGCTCTACGGGGACGTGATAAAGTATTTCGGCATTGATGCACCCGTGATGGCATGGGCCGAGGAAGAAGGCGTTGATGACGAGGTGATCCGCGAGCGCCTGTATCAGGAAACTGACAAATCAATGGCCAAAAAGGCGTCCGATTTCGGGCCGGAGGCCATGCGTCAGGTCGAAAAGCAGGTCTTGCTGCAAACCATCGATGAGCGGTGGCGCGAGCATTTGCTGACATTGGACCACTTGCGATCGGTGGTCGGGTTTCGCGGCTATGCCCAGCGCGATCCGTTGAACGAGTACAAAACGGAATCCTTTGGTCTGTTTGAAAGCATGTTGGGGCGCTTGCGCGGCGAAGTGACCGG
This sequence comes from uncultured Paracoccaceae bacterium, assembly GCA_937920555.1. Lineage (GTDB taxonomy): Bacteria > Pseudomonadota > Alphaproteobacteria > Rhodobacterales > Rhodobacteraceae > CAKZTM01. The sequence goes on from CAKZTM010000038.1 coordinate 4,517, forward strand.
CAAATTGGCTCATGTGCAGCTGATGACCCCCGAACAGCAAGAAGAGATGATGCGCCAGATGCAGGAATTGCAGGCCGCTCAAAAGAAGCAGGCCGCCGGGGTTCCCGAGGAAGAAGACGCGATCATCGCCTCCCAACCCGGTCCAAAAGCTGCGGCTGACACTCCGCCTGCCGCTCAGAAAGTAGCGGCAGCGGCCCCAGCTGCGGCGGCCGGGGGCGTCAACCCTGATGACCCAGCCACTTGGTCTCGTGTGGGCCGGAACGGGGCTTGTCCGTGCGGGTCTGGAAAGAAGTTCAAACAGTGCCACGGTAAGGTTTCGTAAGGATATTCGCCGCTTTCTGGCCTCAATTGGCCTCAGTCGAGGTCAGATTGGGACCAAAACAGCTTGCATTTGACATAGTTGGGGCATTAACCAAAACCTGTGTAAAATCGGGTATTTTCTTATAAATTCACGGCCTTGATTGGTTAACCGCGCCGGAATCGGAATTTTGCCCGCCCTTATTTGACCTGATTCGACCGCCATTTTGGCGCGAAAAGGCAAAACGGTCCGAATCCTCCCATTTTTCGCCCGAATCGTTACCCATATATTGAGACATGCGGCGCCGAGGGTGGCAGTGGTTGTTTTGTGTTGCTGATTTACGCACACGCCATAGCACGAGACTCTTCTTGGCTGTCGCAAATCGGATAATACCGATATTTTGTGTAGTATTGAGTGATCGGAGACTATCGTGCGGCTTGAAGACAACATGATGACTGTGCTGACTGGCTTGGTTTTTGCCGTTGTGCTCGGCACTACCGTCCAAAACAGCGATAGCCTGATGTCAGCTTTCGGCGCAAAAACCGAAGTGCAGGCCGATGATGACGTCTTCTTCGTTCGCGCCGGCACCACACCGACTTTGGATGTGCTGGCCAATGACTACGCGTCGGTTGAGCTAACCGGCAAAGATATCAGAATTCTGTCCAATCCCATGTGCGGTGAAGTTGTCACAAACACCCACGGTATCACCTATATGAATTCCGCCAGCTGTGAAGGACGCGTATCGTTTCGGTACTGCCTAGGCGAGGGCGACGCCTGCAAAGAGGCGGATGTCTCTATGAATGTGCGTCCAGCGCCGATGGCGGTGGCCGATGCCTATCTTCCTGAAAAGGGCGACCTGGTCCCGCTGCCGCTGTCGCATTTTGCCAGCAAGGGTACTTCGCGCAAGCACCGCCCCGAGGCAGATCAAGCAACTCAGCTCAACGCATTCGTCGTGACAATCGCATCGCAGCCATCTGACATGTCCACAAACCTGACGGAGATAACACGCTATTTGGTGAACTCCTCGGTTGCGGATTTGCAGCGGACGCCTTCATCGGATCCGTCCCAGCTTGTGGATTTGCGCTCTATCAATGTGCCGCTGAGCGCGACCCGCACCGCCCGCTTTTTGGCCAATTACCCGCAAGCCGCGTTGAACTCATTCGAGTTGGGTGCTGTTGATGACACCCTGATCATTGAAACCGATCCTTCGGCGGTGACTGATCAAACGGAACAGTCCGCCGTAACGATTAAAGATATTGACGCAATTGAGTTGATCACCCCAACGTCCCTGACCCAAGGTTAATCGGGCATATAGGCTACAGCCCTGCTCTGCGCGGCTGTGCGGCGCATTAGAGCCTTAAAGCAGGCCAAGCGACCGAAAGCTGGTGTCGCGCTCCTTTCCTACCACCACATGATCATGAAGCGTTAACCCAACGGCTGCGGCAGCGGCGCAGATACGCTCCGTCATGCTTATGTCTGCCTCAGACGGGGTCGGGTCGCCCGATGGATGGTTATGAACCAGTATCAGCGCCGACGCGTTAAGCTCCAAGGCGCGTTTTACCACCTCTCTGGGATAAACCGGCACATGATCGATTGTGCCACTTTGCTGCGCCTCGTCAGCGATAAGCACGTTGCGGCGATCCAGAAAAAGAATGCGGAATTGCTCAGTGGGCTGATGCGCCATGGACACTTTGCAATATGTCATCAGATCGGACCAAGACGAGAGCGCGTGGCACCCCATAACCCGCGCACGCGCAAGCCTATGGGCGGCGGCCTCGACCAGTTTAAGTTCCCGAATAACGCCGTCGCCGGCACCGGGAATTTGCCGCAAACGCGCGGTGGGCGCGGAAATCACGTGATTAAAGTCGCCAAATTGCTCTATCAAACGCCGTGCGAGGGGCCGGATATCGCGCCGGGCGGCGGCGCGGTGAAGAACCAGCTCCAACATCTCGATGTCGGCCAGCGCATCGGGCCCAGAGACCATAAAGCGATCCCTCAGCCGGGCTCTGTGGCAGCCCGGCGTCACCACCGAGGCTGTTTTTGCGGGCTTCAGGCTTAGAAGGGGCGCCTCTTGAAAGGCGCCATTGGTCGGGTGATGCGTCATAAGGCCACCGATAGACAGGCTCGGTTAAATTTCACCTAAGGCCGTTGACAGGCAGAAGATTTGGCGCGCTGCGTTTGCCCGCCAAAAGGTTAACCACATTTCTACTTTTCTAGAAGAGTAGTTCCGGTTAGCCAATAAGTTTCAGGGGCTTACACTCAAGGTCCATGACCAAAAAGCGTTACCAAAAACAGCGCGACCCCCAAAACGGGCGCGCCAAATTCAACAGAGATTTAGGTCTGATAAGTTGGGTGAAACTTACCCGCAGGAGACAGCGTGAATATCTCGGCGCCGTCCTCGACCACGCCAATAGAATGCTCAAACTGCGCCGACAAGCTCTTGTCGCGGGTCACCGCAGTCCAATCATCAGCGAGAACTTTCGTTTCGGGCCTGCCCAAATTGATCATCGGCTCAATGGTAAAGAACATTCCGGGCTCAAGAACCGGGCCGGTGCCCCAACGCCCATAGTGTAACACATTGGGAGGACTATGAAAAACCCGGCCGAGGCCGTGCCCACAAAAATCGCGAACCACGGACATTCCCTGGCTTTCCGCGTAAGTCTGAATGGCGGCGCCAATGTCCCCAAACGTATTTCCGGGCTTTACCTGATCGATGGCCAGCATCAGACTATCATGGGTAACATCAAGTAATCGTTGAGCTTTTCGCGACACTTTACCCGCCACATACATGCGGGAATTGTCGCCAAACCAGCCATCCAAAATACAAGTGACATCAATATTCAGAATATCACCGTCCTTGAGCTTTTTCGGGCCGGGTATGCCATGACACACAACATGGTTAATCGATATGCAGGAACTCTTGGGATATCCGCGATATCCCAAGGTCGCAGGCTGCGCATTGCGCGCGATCATAAAGTCATGACAGCGCTGATCCAGCTCCTCGGTTGTGACCCCCGGAACCACATATTCCGCAATCATATCAAGAACTTCCGCCGCCAGAAGACCAGCTGCACGCATGCCGTCAAACTCATCCGCATCATGGATGGTTATTCCGTCTTTGGTCAGGCGTCCTGCGCTCGGTCCTTTCACAACTCTCTCCGATTGATCCCGCAACTTGCTGCGTATCTAGTCATAAATCGCGCCCTTTACCAGAGGATCGTAGCACAACCAAAGCGCGTTAACCTTTACACCGCCACGGAGTCATCAATGTGTATGACAAAGGTATGACTCTTGTATGACAAAATGGCATATAAGAGCACATCTTAACGGAGCGTTCGCCCAAAGGTTAAATATCTTTTAAAAACGCATTTTGATCCAACAAGAACCGCTCCGACAAGGGCAGGCTTGCGGCACCCAATGATCGCGCCTCAGCGCCCACCGTGCCGGGGCGCACATTGGGCACCAAAAGCCCGGTCGTGTTGATATCCGCCAAAGCGCCGCGGGTCGCCTCCACCAACGCCTGTTTGACAGGCTCGGGCATGAACCCGTCGATCAAGCAGCTCTCAAAGTCGATCACACTGGCGGAGGTCACAATCGCATGGGCCAAAGCCGCACCAACTTCACCAATCCAGTCATCCAGCAACTGTTTGTCTATGTCCCAGTTAAGCGGCATCGCCCAAAGCCGCAGCCCGTCGCCGCCCGCCTGATCAATCCGCCGCTCCAATGTGGCGATCGAGGCGATCTCCAACAACTGCCGCGAGCCGCCACCCTTGGCCGGGATCGGCATCGGCCCTATCGCACCGGCTGTGCCATTGCGCCCCGTAAATAACGAGCCGTTCAACACCACACCGCCGCCCACAAAAAACCCAAGATAAATGTGCAGAAAGTCGCGTGGCGCATCGGTGCCGAACACCAACTCCGCCCCGCACGCGGCTGTGGCATCGTTTTGGATCAACACGTCGCACCCGGAGACCGCCGCCAGCTCACCAACCAGATCAAAGTGACGCCACTGGTCCATTTCCGTTTCCGGGGCGCCTATGAAGCCCGCCCAATTCCAAAGCTCAAACGGCGTCGCCACCCCAAGGCCGGCAATTCGTAACCGCTCAGCATGGGTTAAATCCGCGCTTAACTGGTCGGTGGATTGTTGTGTGAAGACTTTCACCGCATCGGGTGTTGGATAGGCATACCGAATTTGCCGACGCCCGCGAATGCTGCCTTGAAAGTCGATCAGCACGATCTCGGAGGAGCGCCGCCCAATCTTCAGGCCAAAGAAAAACGCCCCGTCTGCGGCCAGCGACATGGGCACGGAAGGCTGGCCCACTTTGCCGCGCACAGGCTCTTCGCGTTTCAAGAGCCCTTCGGCTTCGAGCCCGCGCATGATCACAGACACGGTTTGCGCCGACAGACCGGTAATGCGTGCAATATCGGATTTCGCGAGCGCCTTGTGACGCCGCACCAGTGTCAAAACCAAACGTTCATTATAGGCGCGCATGCCGCTCTGGTTAGAGCCTCTGTTTCCCGCTGAGCCGCCGCCCGCTTGGGTTTCATTAAGCATCACACAACCTTCGGTCACCCGGTTTCGTCACCACTTTGGCCCACAATGGAGATGAGCGGAAATTCTGTCAATTAATAAATCAATCTTATTTATTTATTGACACTGGTGATACAAAACCTACAAGTTTTGGTACGTCGAGGCGAATCCTCGGCTTTGAGAATGGTCGCAAACGCGCGACCGACACGACTTCACTGGGAGGAAAGTTGCAATGAAACTCACCACACTTAAAGCAAGCCTTATGGGAGCCGCAGCTCTTGGACTTGTTGCCGCCGCACCCGCTTATGCTGGCAGCCACGCCGTGTCCGCCTGCTTGATCACAAAGACGGACACAAACCCGTTCTTCGTGAAAATGAAAGAGGGCGCGACAGCCAAAGCCGAAGAGCTTGGCGTTTCGCTCAAGACCTATGCCGGTAAGGTAGACGGTGATCACGAGACCCAAGTGGCCGCCATCGAAGCCTGCATTGCAGACGGAGCCAAGGGCATTTTGCTGACGGCGTCTGACACATCGTCCATCGTGGGCCCTGTTCAGCAAGCGCGCGATGCGGGTTTGTTGGTGATCGCTCTGGACACGCCGCTTGAGCCAATTGATGCCGCTGATGCGACCTTTGCCACGGACAATTTCAAGGCCGGTGAGTTGATCGGTGCTTGGGCGGCGGCAAAACTGGGTGATGCGGCAGCGGATGCCAAGATCGCCATGCTTGATCTGGCTGTGTCCCAGCCATCTGTTGGCGTGTTGCGCGATCAGGGCTTTTTGACCGGTTTCGGCATTGATGTGAAAGACGTCAACAAATGGGGTGACGAGGATGATCCCCGTATCGTTGGCAATGACGTCACCGCCGGTAATGAAGAGGGTGGCCGCAAGGCGATGGAGAACCTGTTGGCCAAAGATCCGATGATCAACGTGGTTTACACCATCAACGAGCCATCCGCTGCGGGTGCTTATGAGGCTTTGAAGGCGATTGGTCGTGAAAACGACGTGTTGATCGTATCCGTGGACGGTGGCTGTCCCGGTGTGGCCGATGTTGAGGCGGGCGTGATCGGTGCGACCTCGCAGCAGTATCCGCTTCTGATGGCCTCATTGGGCGTTGAGGCGATTGCGGCTTGGGCTGCTGACGGCACCAAGCCTGAGCCCACACCCGGTCTTTCCTTCTTCGACACAGGTGTGTCGCTGGTGACCGGTGAGGCGCAGGACGGCGTTGAGAGCATTGACGTCGCTGAGGGCATGGATCGCTGCTGGGGCTAATTGGCCTTTGATTTAAGCGAGACAGACAAGAAGGGGCGGGTTTGGGCCTGCCCCTTTGCATAACGCAGGGGAGAGAATGGAATGTCGGGCAGCGGTGATCTAAAAGGGGCCGATTTTGAGAAAGCAGCGGCGGCCGGGTCGGTCGCGGTTGCGGAGTTTGACGAGCACAACAAGGGTCTGTTGAGCCGGTTTCAGCACAGGTTGCACGAGAACCCCGCGCTTGTTCCTTTGATCGTTTTGGTTCTGTCGATTGCTATTTTTGGCTTTTTGTTGGGGTCGAAGTTTTTCTCGCCTTTCGCGCTGACATTGATTTTGCAGCAGGTTCAGATTGTGGGGGTTTTGGCCGCAGCACAGTCGTTGATCATTCTGACTGCGGGGATCGATTTGTCCGTGGGGGCAATTGCGGTGATGACCTCGGTGATTATGGGGCAGTTCACCTTCCGCTACGGTTTGCCGCCTTCTGTTGCGATCCCGTTGGGTCTTTTGGCGGGCACGGCTTTAGGGGCGATCAGCGGCTGGCTGGTGGCGCGGGTCAAGCTGCCACCTTTTATCGTCACGCTTGGCATGTGGCAGATCGTGCTGGCGGCCAATTACATCTATTCCGCCAACGAGACGATCCGGTCTCAGGATATCGAGGCCGAGGCCTCTATGCTGCACTGGTTCGGCGGTAAGGCCAATCGCGATCTGTTGGAGGTAATCTCACCCGGATTTGACAGCAGCACCAATGAAAGCGCCTTTCTTGGGGCCTTGTACCAAACCAATTTCACCTACGGCGTGATCTTCATGGTGCTGTTGTTTTTCGTGCTGGGCTACACGTTGAAACAAACCGCGTGGGGCCGGCATGTTTATGCGGTGGGCGATGACCCGGAAGCCGCCGAGCTGGCCGGTGTGGATGTCAAAAAGACGCTGATTTCAGTCTATGCGGTGGCGGGCCTGATCTGCGCCTTTGCAGGCTGGGTGATGATCGGACGGTTTGGGTCGGTGTCGCCGTCTGCCACCACGGGTGTGATCGGAAATATCCAATCCATCACGGCGGTGGTGATCGGGGGCATCTCTCTGTTTGGTGGTCGCGGCTCGATCATGGGGGCGCTTTTTGGCGCGCTGATCGTGGGCGTTTATGAGCTGGGCCTGCGCATGTACGGGGCCGATCCGCAATGGACCTTCCTGCTTATCGGTGTCTTGATTATTGCCGCAACAACGGTTGATCAATGGATCAGAAAGGTGTCGTCATGAGCAATATTCAACCTGTGTTGCAAGGCCGCGGGCTGGTCAAACGCTACGGGCGGGTCACCGCTCTGGATCACGCGGATTTCGAGCTTTATCCCGGCGAGGTTCTGGCCATCATCGGCGATAACGGGGCCGGTAAATCAACCATGATCAAGGCGGTCTCAGGTGCGGTGATCCCCGACGAGGGGGAGGTGCTGTTGGAAGGCAAACGGGTGCAATTCAACTCACCCATCGCGGCCAGAGAACATGGGATTGAGACGGTTTACCAAACCCTTGCCATGTCGCCCGCGCTGTCCATTGCCGACAACATGTTCATGGGCCGCGAACTGCGCAAACCGGGCATCATGGGCACGGTGTTTCGCAAACTGGACCGCCGCGAAATGGAACGCCAAGCCCGCGATAAACTGTCAGAGCTGGGCCTGATGACGATCCAAAATATCAACCAGGCGGTGGAAACTCTGTCGGGCGGACAACGCCAAGGGGTCGCCGTGGCCCGCGCGGCGGCATTTGGATCGAAGGTGATCATCTTGGACGAACCTACGGCGGCGTTGGGCGTCAAGGAAAGCAGGCGCGTGCTTGATCTGATCAATGACGTGCGCGCGCGCGGCATCCCGATTGTGTTGATCTCTCACAACATGCCGCATGTATTTGAGGTCGCTGACCGCATTCATGTCCATAGGCTCGGCAAGCGCTTGTGTGTCATCAATCCCAAGGATTACACTATGTCTGACGCGGTCGCCTTCATGACAGGGGCAAAAGAGCCGCCGGAGCAAACAAGGGCGGCCTGAGGCATGACAACTCTCAAAGATGTGGCGGATGCAATTCGGGCGCGCAAAGCAGCCCATGACGGGCAGTTGGTGGTTGCTCTTGCCGGTGCGCCTGCATCTGGGAAAACGACGCTGGCCGGTGATCTGCTGGCCGAACTCAAAGGCGCAATCATTGTCGGCATGGACGGGTTTCATCTTGATAACGGTATTTTAGAGGACCGTGATCTGACCGACCGGAAAGGATCGCCGGAAAGTTTTGATGTGGCCGGGTTTCGCCACCTGTTGGCCCGGATCGATGCGGGCGAGGAAGTCGTGGCCCCCATTTTTGACCGCAAGCTGGACTTGGCCCGCGCAGGCGCCGTGGTGGTGTCGCCGGACCATGAGATCGTGATCGTCGAGGGCAATTATCTGTTGCTGGATGAGGCTTTGTGGTCAGACCTGCACGGGTTTTGGGATATGTCGATCATGATTGACGTGCCCGTGGAGGTCTTGAAAGAGCGGCTGGTTCACCGCTGGGTGTCCCACGGGTTGGCGGTGGAGAAGGCCCATTCCAAGGCGCAGGCCAATGACCTGCCCAACGCAGAGCGGGTAACGCGCGGATCGATCAAGGCCGATCTTACCGTGGGAACGGTGGACCTTTAAGGGCCGCGCCCTTTGGGCTGACAATTTCAGTAATCTGTGGGTGAAACGGCCCCCTTGGAGGGGGCTGTTTTTGTTTGGATTTGGGACTTTACTCAACTAGTTGAGTAGAGTTGACTTTCCGAGCAATATCATAGGTTTAGAGCGTTTTTCTTTAAACCCGGCATCACCTAAAGCTATCTGAATTCTTAGATTTCAACGCGTTAGGTGATGTCATATTTCTCAAGTTAAAAGCAAAACGCTTTAGAGGTGATCTTCGGAGATTTCTGCGAAGACAGTTCGGGCCGCACGCAGGTGGTGCGGCCCTGTGGTCTTTAGGCCGTTGCCGCTGTTAGCGCCTGATCCAGATCGGCAATCAGATCTTCGGCATTTTCGATCCCGATCGACAGGCGCACAACATTGGGTGCAGCGCCTGCGGCGACCTGTTGCTCCTCGCTCAACTGACGGTGCGTGGTCGAGGCGGAATGGATCACCAGCGACCGTGCATCGCCCAGATTGGCCACATGGCTGAAAATCTCCAGCGCATCGACCAGCTTCACGCAAGCCTCATAACCGCCTTTCACAGCAACCGTGAAAAGAGCGCCCGCACCTTTGGGGCAAACATCCTTGATCCGACCAAAATACGGCGAGCTTTCAAGCCCCGCATAGGTCACAGCCTCCACGCGCGGGTCTTTTTCCAGCCATTTAGCGACGGTCGTTGCGTTTTGAACATGGCGCTCCATGCGCAGGCTCAGGGTTTCAATTCCCATCAGCGTATAGTGGGCCGCTTGCGGGTTCATGGTCATGCCCAAGTCGCGCAAACCCACGGCAATGCTGTGGAAGGTGAAGGCCAGATTGCCGAACGTCTCATGGAATTTGAGGCCGTGATAGGCGGGCTCTGGTGCTGACATGGACGGGAACTTGTCCGATGCGCTCCAATCAAACTTGCCGCTATCGACCACGCAACCGCCGGTGACTGTACCGTTGCCGGTCAGGTATTTGGTGGTCGAGTGCACCACAAGAGTGGCCCCGTGTTCAATCGGGTTGCACAGATAGGGCGTGGCGGTGGTGTTATCGACGATCAGCGGGATGCCGGCCGCGTCGGCAATATTGGCCATGGCGCGAAGGTCGGTGATGTAGCCGCCCGGATTGGCGATGCTCTCGCAGAAGATCGCGCGGGTGTCATCATTGATCGCCGCTTTCACAGCCGCTTCATCATCGGTGTCCACGAAGATCGCCGACCAGCCAAACCGCTTGATCGTCTGGGAGAATTGCGTGACCGTCCCGCCGTAAAGCCGCGTGGAGGCAATAATGTTCTTGCCCGGTCCCATCAGCGGGAAGAGCGCCATGATTTGCGCCGCATGTCCCGAAGAGCAGCACACCGCCCCCGCACCGCCCTCAAGGGTTGCGATCCGCTCTTGCAGCACCGCAACGGTCGGGTTGGTCAGGCGGGAATAGATAAAGCCCACCTCTTGCAGGTTGAACAGACGGGCTGCGTGCTCGGCATCGTTAAACACGTATGCTGTTGTCTGATATATGGGCGTTTGGCGTGCGCCTGTCGCCGGATCGGGCGTTGCACCCGCATGAATTTGCAATGTCTCAAAACCGTACGCCATAGTGTGTCCTCCGATGGAAATTTTGCGCGGAGTTTGCCTTGGCGCTGTGCAAACGTCGAGTGGAAACGACGGGACCACATTCCAAAGGCACCCCGCCCGCCGGATTATCGGACCGGTTTTGTCGCCATTTTCAGACCAAATGTCGCGCAGCATTGTATTGCAGCGCCCCGCACGGCTTGTTAGGTCAACCCAATCCGGCGGGAGTGGCAATGTCTGAGATTACTGAAGATCGCGAAAAGTCCAAAAATGTTGGCCCGCTTCGTGGTCTCATCCCTTTTTTGAGCCCCTATCGCCCAGCCCTTTTGGCCGCACTGGGCGCGCTGATCATGACCGCCACATTGTCCTTGGTGCTGCCCCTCGCGGTGCGCCGGGTGGTGGACGGTTTTTCCGCCGAGGACGCGGCCCAAATGGATGCCTATTTCGGCGCCGCTGTCGGAATTGCAGCGCTTCTGGCCATATTCACCGGACTGCGCTTCTACCTGGTGACCCGCCTGGGAGAACGGGTTGTGGCCGATATCAGAGCCGCGGTCTACAACAAGGTCATCGGCATGAGCCCCGCCTTTTTTGAGCGCATTATGACCGGCGAGGTTCTGTCGCGTCTGACCACCGACACCACGCTGATCCAGTCGGTTATCGGCTCGTCGGTCTCAGTGGCGCTGCGCAATGTGCTGATGCTCATTGGCGGGCTGATTTTCATGATGTTCACATCTGCCAAGCTGACCGGATTGGTGCTTTTGATCGTGCCCGTTGTGATTGTCCCGATCATCATTTTGGGCCGTCGGGTGCGCACTCTGAGCCGCCTGTCCCAAGACCGGATCGCCGAAAGCTCCGGCTCGGCGTCCGAGACGCTTCTGGCCGCACAAACCGTGCAGGCCTACACCCACGAAGCCCAGTCGCGCCTGACTTTCGGTGCCATAACCGAGCGCGCTTTTGAGGCCGCCAAGGCGCGCGTGTTCAACCGATCTTTGATGACTGTGATTGTGATCTTTTTGATCTTCACGGGCATTGTCGGGGTGCTTTGGATAGGGGCCCGCGATGTACGCAGCGAGGTCATGACGCCCGGCCAATTGGTGCAGTTTTTGATCTACGCGATCATGGTGGCGGGCGCTGTTGCTTCCCTGTCAGAGATCTGGGGCGCGCTGCAAAGTGCCGCCGGGGCCACAGAGCGGCTCAATGAGTTGCTCACATCTGTGGACCCGATCCTTGATCCCGAGGCGCCTGTTCCGGTCCCAAATCCCGCACTTGGGGCCATCGATTTCGAGCATATCACGTTCAAATATCCGGCCCGGCCCCAGATCAAGGCGTTGGACGGTTTGGATTTGCACATCAAACCCGGTGAGACGGTGGCACTTGTGGGCCCATCCGGTGCGGGCAAAACCACCATTTTTCAGCTTCTCTTGCGCTTCTTTGACCCCAATCAGGGCCGCATCCTTCTGGACGGCACGCCGCTCGATGCCATGGCCCGCGAGGAAATGCGCAAGGTCTTCGCCCTTGTCCCCCAAGAGCCGGTGATATTTGCCACGACCGCCCGCGAGAACATCCGGTTCGGCAGACCAAACGCCACCGACACCGAGGTGGAGGATGCCGCCAAAGCCGCGGCTGCACATGAGTTTTTGGTCAAGTTGCCCGATGGCTATGACGCGCAAGTGGGCGAACGTGGTGTCATGCTGTCGGGTGGTCAAAAGCAGCGCATCGCCATTGCCCGGGCGATTTTGCGCGACGCGCCGGTGCTGCTGCTTGATGAGGCCACAAGTGCTTTGGACGCCGCATCCGAGCGGGCGGTTCAACAGGCCGTTGAGCGGTTATCGCAAGGGCGCACGACGCTGATTATCGCCCACCGCTTGGCCACCGTGAAAAAGGCCGATCGGATTGTGGTGCTGGATGAGGGCCGCGTTGTGGCCTCGGGCACGCATGAGAGTTTGGTGGCCGAGGGGGGGCTTTACGCCAATCTTGCGCGGATGCAATTCACCGACGGGCAGGTTGCTGCGGAATAAATCGGATTTTTCCCCCTTAAACTCCGCAACCCCGCCCTATACGTTCATCACGCACCCAAGTAAGAGCGGGTGGGACACCATATCGGTGCGATTTAAAAAGGGGAAAAACATGGGCCTTTGGAATTTTGTGAAGAATGCGGGCAAGTCGGTTTTTGGATCGGCAGATGCAGCAGAGACGCCGGATGTCGCGGAAGCGGCGATCAAGAAAGAGGTCTCTGACCTTGGTTTGGATCACACCGGCATCGAGTTGAAAGTCGAGGGCGACAAGGTTGTCATGTCCGGCGACGCGGTGAGCCAAGAGGTCAAGGAAAAGATCATTCTGGCGGCTGGAAATGTAGACGGCATTGCGGCGGTTGAGGACACTGTGTCTGCCCCTGATGCGCGCGAGCCTGTGTTCCACACGGTGGAGAAGGGCGACACGCTATGGGCGATTTCGGCCAAGCATCTTGGCAATGGCGCCCATTACGAGAAGATTTTCGAGGCCAACAAGCCAATGCTGAGCCACCCGGACAAGATCTATCCCGGTCAAATGCTGCGCATTCCGCAGGCTTAATTCATCGGTTGAAGTGTGATGGTAGGGTGTGTGGTCTCACGCACCCTATTTTTATGTCCGGGGTTTGGGGTCTGTGGGCAAAAGATCCGACAGTTCGGGGTCTTCGCGGGCCAAGCGGGCGCGGTCCAGGTGCCAGTTCACCCCGTCCCTATGGGCCAGTCGTAACCGCCGGTCGGACGCAAGGTAGGGGTGATATTTGGAAAACCACATATCGTACCGGCTGATGGTCGTATCGGGTGTGTCGTTTTGATCATGGGTGGTCCAAAGCTCCGCGATTTGCGGCGGCGTGGCGTAAAGCGGGGTTGCCAGTTGCACCGCCAGATTGTCGTGTGATTTGCAACCATAGGCGTTGAGCTGCCCCGTCTCTCGGGCCACGCGAACCCCGTGGTCGGGCAGGTCTTGAAGGGTGGAGGGGCGAACCAGCACCGGTTGAGGGGTGCTTGTGTCCGGCGCCGCTTTGGCGGTGAATTGCGTCGTTACCCGCAGGTCGGCCATTTGCGCCACGCCGTTGGAGCCGAAATGGTCCTGCATCAGCTCCACGCAATTGGCCGTATGTGGCACATCAGTCAGCAGATCGGGCAGCTTGCCGTAGCCTGCATGGATGTTGATGAACTGGTTTATGTCCAAAAGGCACACCCAATCGGCGGCTGTGATTTCCTCGAAGCCTGCGACCTGCGCATAGGCGCTGGCCTTTGGGTCATCGCCTTGCACCTGAAGTTTGTGGTGCCGGGCATAGCCCATCGCCGCCAGCCGCCGGGTGATCCGCGCACTTCCATCCGAGGAGCCGTGCACGCACAGGACAAAGTCATCGATCCCGACCGCCAGATGATGCGCGACCCATTCCAACAGATAAGGTGCCTGATTTCGAACTATGGCGATGGCGGCAAATCGGGTCATTCAGATGTCCAAAGGGCAAGTTTGCAGGGGGCGTAACGGTTTTATCCTAACATCTCGTATCGCCAAGAAACAGTGGGCCACTGCCCGAACCGCCAAGGCTTTTATGGTAGACTCAACACGTATAGGTTGATATGCGAAGAGAATTATATACCCCACCCTTTGCCCAGTTTTTCCCGGAAACCAGCCTTGGCTCTCGACAAGAAACGCACCCATTCTGCTTCGAACGCGCCCAAGTTTTGGGTTGGGATAGGCGCCTCCGCAGGTGGTTTGGAGGCGTTACGGGGCTTTGTGCGCCATCTTCCGTCGGATGTCTCCGCAACCTATATTGTTACCCAACACGTGGCCCCGCAACATCGCAGCATGCTGACCGAGATTATCGGTCGCGAAACTCATTTGCCGGTCAAAGAGGTGGTGGATGGTGTGCCGCCCGAGGCCAACACGGTCTATATCACACCGCCCAATTCCGATCTGATTGTCGAAGATGACATGTTGCGTCTTGTGGAGCCAAGCAAACAGGTCGCAGCGCCCAAACCATCGGTAAATACGTTCTTCAAATCCTTGGCCAAGGCCAAAGGGGCGGATGCGATCGGGATCATTTTGTCGGGCACAGGCTCGGACGGGGCGATCGGGATCGAAGCGATACACCAAAACGGTGGCATCACCATTTCGCAAGATTACATGACCGCCAAATATTCCAGCATGCCCGTGGCGGCCATGGATACAGGCGCTGTTGATCTGGAAATGTCGCCCGAGGAAATGGCCGCGCAATTTTCCAAAATCATCGAGATACCGCGCAATCTGGACGCCCTGCGCGCATCGCCGGTGAACATGGACAGCGTCTCGGAATTGACGCAAATTCTGCTCGATCACACCAAGGTCAACTTTCGAGACTACAAAACTCCGACATTTCAACGGCGGGTCGAAAGGCGGATGACAGCCGTGTCCGCCGAAACCCTGCCCGATTATGTGAAAGTCGCCCGAAGTTCGCCCGATGAGGTCACGGCGCTGTTTCGCGATCTGCTCATTACGGTCACCTCTTTCTTCCGCGACCCCCGCGAGTTCGAGGCTTTGCGCCACTATATCAAAGAGATCATCCAAACCCGCGCCGACCAGCCGATCCGGGTTTGGGTCGCCGGAACAGCCACCGGTGAAGAAGCCTATACTCTGGCGATCATGTTCGCCGAGGAAATGGGCGGCGCGGCTGCTTTTTCCGCCGCTCGCATTCAGATTTTCGCCAGCGATTTGGATGCGGAGGCCATCGAGGTCGCGCGCCGCGGATACTATCCCGAGACCTCGTTGGGAGCCGTGCCCGATACCATCGTGCGGCGCTATTTCGAGGCAGCACCGCTGGGCTACACCGTCACCAAAGCGATCCGCGAAAAGATCGTATTTTCGGTGCATAATCTTGCCCAGGACCCGCCGCTGCTCAACATCGATCTGGTCAGTTGCCGCAACCTGCTGATCTACTTTCAAACCCAACTTCAGTCGCAAGTGCTCAGCCGGTTCCACTACGCGTTGAAGCCGCGCGGCATTTTGTTTTTGGGCAAATCTGAATCTGCCTCCAGCGCCGAGGGGTTGTTTGTCGCCGCAGACGCGGAAAAACACATATTTTACCAGCGCCCTTCGGCCGCGGGGCGGCCGCCGCCGCGCGAAATGTACCGCCAGCCCAATATCGTGTCGCGGCGCAACGCTCCGTTTGCGGACACGCCCGAAGCGCGGGAATTGGAGAGGTATAAAAGCCAGCTCAATTCACTGATCAAAGCAGTTGGGCCAAATTGTCTGCTGATCAATTCTGATCTGAAGATTATCACCGCCTACGGTGATGTCAGCGACTTTGTCAGCCTTGCCGCAGGTGTGGTGGACGCGACCGTAGCCTCGTTGCTGCGCGAGCCCTACAGGCAGGATGTGCGCACGGCTGCACCGGGGGTGATCCGCAACAAAGAAACCTATGTGGGCATGGTTCGCAGGCCCCAAGAGGACGCAATAGACCGTGTCAGGCTCAGGATATATCCGCTTGAGAGTCAGCCCGACAACGAAACCCTCGCTTTGGTGGCGTTTGAGCAATGGACGGAGGTTAACACCGACCCGCCCAAGGGCGAAACCAAGAGTGATTACTATCAACGGCAAATCAGCAGCCTCAATGACGAGCTGACAATTGCAAAGACCAATCTGATGCAGATGGTCGAGGAGCTTGAAACCTCTAACGAGGAGCTGCAAGCGCTCAACGAGGAACTGCAATCGAGCAACGAGGAGTTGCAATCCACCAACGAGGAGCTGGAAACCTCTAACGAAGAGCTGCAATCCACCAATGAGGAGCTGTCGACGGTGAACGAGGAGTTGCACGTCAATTCCCAACAGCTCAGTTCCCTGAACCAAAGCCTCAAGAGCGTTTTGCTCAATGTCTCGGTTCCGATGTTGGTGGTGGACCGCAATCTCGACATAACCAACATGAGCCATGCCAGTGTTGATTATTTCGATCTGTCGCCGGACTTGGCATTGCCTCATGTGACCCGCTGCCGGTTGCCAGAGGGGGCGCCCAGTCTTGTGCGTCTGCTTGATGAGGCGATGAAGACCGGCAATCAGATTAGCCGGGCCATAGATTTGGATGATGTTAGTGCCACTCTGACCATTGTGCCCCATTTCGCCAATGAGGTTGATCTGGTGGGCGCGATTGTAATTGTGACCGACAATACCGCCGAACTCAGGAGCACACGCAACGAGTTGCAACTGATTTTCGACAATCTGCCCGCCAGCATTTTGGTGCGCGACGGCAGCGGGAAAATCCTCAAGGCCAACAAGGTCTCGCACGAGGTTCTGGGCGCTGATAAAGCGACCATAGACTCGGCTCATATGAAAGACCTGTGCAGTGCCGAAAGTTGGTCTAAAATCAAGGCGTTGGATCAGCAGGCCCTGAAAACCGGTAAGCCGGTTGTGCAGGAGAACCTCAGATACCACATGCCCGACGGCAAGGTGCGCTACCTCAATACCAGCCGCATTCCGACCACCAACGAGGCCACGGGCGAGCAGACGATTTACGCCATGGCGCTGGATGTCACGGAGGAATACCACGCCCGGCGCAATCTGGAGATCAGCGAGCGGCGGCTTGATGAGGCGGTGCAAATCGCCGGTGTCGGTCATTGGGAGTGGGATGTTGCCACCGGGCGGGTTTTCTGGTCCGCGCAGTTTGAGCGTCTGTTGGGCATGAAACTTGGTAGTTTCGGCGGGACGTTCACGGATTTCTCCGACCGGCTTCACCCCGATGATGTGGCCTTTGTGGAAACCTCGGTGGCGGAGTTCCAAAAGTCTGCCGATCCGTTTGATTTCGAGTACCGGCTCAAGCACACGGCCGGGCATTACATTTGGATACATGCGTTTGGCAAATGCAATTTCGATCCGGGCGGCACCTTTCTGGGCATGGCGGGCACCGCGCAGGATGTCACCAAAACCAAGAAAGATGAGCTGGAAATCAAGGAGCGCAGCCAACAGCTGGCATTAGCCTCGGAGATGGCATCGCTGGGGTATTGGAAGATCGATTTGTCCGACCAGTCGGTATTTTGGTCCGATGAGATGTATCAGATCCACGGGATCGAAAAGGGCAGCATAAATCTTGATATATCGACCGCGTTGGGGATGATCAAACCCGGCGAGAACACCGATATCAACGCGCTTTTGCAGCGCATGAAGGCGTCCGGTGGCAGCGCTCGGCGGGAGTTGAAGATCAAGCGCCCCGACGGTGAAGAGCGCATATTGATGGTCAACGCGCAGGGGATCAACGATGGCGGCGGCGGGTATGTCTCACTGTTTGGAACCGCTTTGGACGTGACCGAGGACCGCAAGGCCAGCAAGGCGCTGGCCGATAGTGAACGGCGTCTGGATCAGGCCATTCAGGCATCCGGTCTGGGCTTTTGGGAATGGGATGTAAGTTCAGATCAGGAATTTTGGTCGCCGCGTTACAAGGAAATTCTGGGCGTCGGGGGCAACAACCCTCGTGAAAACAAACAGGAATTCGCCAAGCTGATCCATCCCGAAGATCATGACATGGTCATGGCCAAAAACGCAGCACATCTCAAAGACCGCGAAACATATGAGTGCGAGTTTCGGATGCGGCACGGCGATGGGCACTACATTTGGGTTGCCGACACGGGACAGGCCGAGTGGGACGAAGCCGGCCAGCCCATTCGGATGATCGGAACCGTCGAGGACATAACCGAGCGCAAAGAATGGGCGCTGCATCTGCGCACCCTTAACGAGCAGCTGGGGCTGGCCTCGAAACTGTCATCGGTTGGCTATTGGCGCATGGATCTGTTGGAAAACACGCTGTTTTGGTCGGACGAGGTGTTCACCATCCACGGCGAGAGCCCCGACACCTACACCCCTGAACCGGACACGGCCATGTCCTTTTGTCACCCCGATGATGTGGACAAGGTGCAGGCGGCCTTGGCCGAGGCGATTGAGAAAACACGGCCCTGGGAGTTCGAGACCCGGATCGTCCGGCGCGACGGGACCATCCGCACGGTCAATTCCACAAGTTCGTTGGATGTTGATAAATCGGGCAAGGTCACCTCCATCTTTGGTGTCTTCAAGGATGTCACCGCCGACCGACGCCGGGAGAATGAGCTTAAAGAACTGCTAGAGGAGCTGTCTCGTTCAAACGAGGAGCTGAACCGGTTCTCTTACGTGTGTTCGCACGACATGAAGGAACCTGTGCGGATGATCGAGGCCATGTCCGAGATGCTCATGGACCCGGAAATTCAGGCCGATGCCCAGCAGCGCGACGATATTCTGCGCCGCATCAACTCCAACATGGTCAGGCTTCGGGCCATTATCGACAGCCTGCTTGCCTATTCCCGCGTCGAGGCCAAGGTCGAGGTCGGCGATGTCGATTTGAACGAGCTGGTGGTCGAGGTGATCGACACGCTCAACATTTTGATCGAAGAGCAGGGCGCCAAAGTCAGCTTGGGGAAAATGCCTGTGGTGTGGGGTGCGCCGGTTCATTTCGTCCAGCTTTTCCAAAATCTGATCGGAAATGCGCTCAAACACGCGAACAACAAAGGCCCGAAAGTCAAAATCTCATCCGCCACCCGCAAGGACGGCGTGGTGCTGCGGGTCGATGACAACGGTCTTGGCATCCCCGAAAAGAGCCGCGATCACATCTTTGAGCTGTTTGGCCGATTGCAGCGCCGCGATGACACCGAAGGCACCGGTCTTGGACTGTCCATCTGCAAGCGCATTGTCACCCAATATGGCGGAACCATTAAGTGTACCGACAGCAAATTGGGTGGGGCCAGGTTTGAGATATTTCTGCCAACCCAACACGCGAAATGACCACCCGGAAAATCCAGACGATCTACTTGATTGACGATTCCGACGATGAGATTTTCATGGCTCGGACATTTTTCAAACGCCAGAAAATCGGCGCGGATCTGGTCGCATTCACCAATTTGGACGCGTTCTACCACGCGCTGGAAACCGATCCGGCATTTGAGGCTGACGGCTCGCTTGTGGTCATCGATCTCAATCTGACCGTATGCAAGGGCACCGAAGGGGTCGCCCATATCCGCACCTTGGAGGGGGGTCGCGAGATGTTAGTGGGCATTTCCACCGGCTCGGAAGATCCCGCAGACCTGTTGCAGGCTTTGGATGCGGGGGCGGATTTCTTTGTCGGCAAGCCGTTGGATCGCAAAACTATTCACAAGATTGTCGCCAGCGTCCCGGCGCTGAGTTCTCTAGATGACCCGGACGGGGCGTTGATGCTGTATCGCACCTGACGCGTTTTGCTGTTCACTAGAGGCATAAGGCATCACCCTATGTGATTTTGGAATAAATCGCCGACGCTTCAACTTGGGCGCCGCGCGAAAACCGGTCTAACGGCAGGTTATGCGGCCTTGCGCGCGGGCAGGCGTGATACTGGCGCGACGTTGATCTTGCTTGATCGAGATGCAGTAAACGCCGCGGTTTTTCGGGTCGATCATCGCCGGGTTTTCGGTGAAAGACACCGCCCCACTGCCAAGCACCGTGTAGTAGCCATCTGCGCTGGGCCGCGACAGGTAGCCCTCGGCGATCATGTTCTGAACCGGCGCTGCGAACAGGCCAATCGCCACCATTTCAGCCATAATACCACCGTCATGGGCTTGCCCGGACACGGTCACCACATCGCCCGAAGCCACATGCAACAGATCAAGGCCATTTACGACCGACCCGCCGATCACGAAACTTTTGCCCCCCGCCGTGGTCATGTAGCTGCCCGAGATCGTGGCCATTTTCTGAGCGCGAACGGGTGTTATCTTGCTCGCCATCAGGGTGGTGCCTTTCCAAAGACCGTTGACTGCAATCCAGTCTCCATTGGTCAATGTGGCGGCTGTATTTCTGGTCCCGGCAACAGCATCGCTGAGATCGACCGGGCTCCCCAATACGTGGAGGGTATCGTTTTTCCACACCACCGGCGCAATCGCGGCATAGTGGACGCGGATGCTATCGGCCTGCCAGTCGCGACCGGTCTTTTGGGCCACAACCGCAACCGTGTCACCGGGGGTCAGTGCCGCGGCCCGGCGCGCGCCCATAATCGACGTGGCCATATCGGTGTCGTCAAATGTGATGCGCTGGCCGTTCACGATGATGCTGCCAAGCTGAGTAATCGTGCCCACGATGCCGGTGCCCAGAATGCCCCCTTCGCGGGGCTCTTTTTCGTCATCGGCGGTCCAGCCGAAACTGGCGGACAAGAGCAACGAGACGCATGCCAAAAGGCCTGTAAGAGCAGATTTACCCATCATCGTCGTCCCCGTCATTCAGTGGCGACACCTGGACGTAGCCTCCGATGGTGAACCGCCCTGTCTCATCCTTATCCAAATCCTCGTCCTGAAGGGCCAAAGCCATTTCGTTGAGCTCGACCAGTACCGTTTGCAATCGCGCCCGCGCCTCATGTTTCAGCTTGGCCAGGGAGGCCGTGCTCAACTGGTTGAAATGTGCGGCACGCTCAAAATGCGGCGGCGCTCCCTTGGCGGTCAGATTGTCGACAGCCGCCTCCAGATGCGCAGAAATGTTCTTTTCAAACGAGATGATTTGCGTGCGCTCATCACGGCTGCCGACGGCACCGCCTGTGATCAGCTCCAACGGGCCGTCCGGGTCAGACTGGGTCGTCATTCCGCGTTCCATCAAGGCGGTGACCAGCGTGGAGACGGGCACATCGATACGGGCCTTTTTGACCAACTCGTCAAGATCCGGGCGCAGCAAAGCACGCGGCTTTCCATCTGCGTCTACAAACGCCTTGTCCGTGGACCACACCGCCACGGCCAGCACACAGGCATTCAGCATTGGCCGTTTGGGCGGGCGCGGGTCGGTGCCGCGCAGCCGTTTCACATCTTTGCGGTGAATGCCGGTCAAAAGACTGATCCGGCTGTCGGTGGCCTTGGCGGACGGCTCGCTGGCAATGGCAGCGGACACATAAGCCTGTTTGAGAATTTCGGTGGCCTGCGCCATGGGCACAGACTGCGCGATCATGGCACGCGCCATGGGACGCATGACCTGCGCCAGTGCCTTCTCAAAATTAGAATCATCGTCCATAGTATACCAACCGGACCAAATATCTCTTTTGTAGATAGGCGCAGATGCGGCTCGCGACAATTGGGATAATCTCCCAGTGGCACAAAAAACAATGAAATGAACCATATTTGATCCATTTGACGTAGCGGAACTTAGCTTATTTTCCTTTACCACTCGACTTGGCACGCGGTTTTCTGTCTTTATTCCGA
This sequence comes from uncultured Paracoccaceae bacterium, assembly GCA_937920555.1. Classification (GTDB taxonomy): domain Bacteria; phylum Pseudomonadota; class Alphaproteobacteria; order Rhodobacterales; family Rhodobacteraceae; genus CAKZTM01. Next base: position 26,033 of record CAKZTM010000038.1, read on the forward strand.
TTAAGGTCGAGGAATCGCGACCAACGTGTTCGACAAGGGAGTCTAAGATGAAAAAATTTCTAACAGCTACTGCAATTGCAGCACTTTTGTCTTCCGGGGCATATGCCGCCGAAGTCAAACTTGGTGTGATATTGGGCTATACTGGTCCGATTGAATCACTCACCCCCGATATGGCCGCTGGTGCCGAATTGGCCATGCAGGAAGTGACCGATTCCGGCATGCTGATGGACGGCGCCAAAGTGACCTCCATCCGTGCCGACAGCACATGCGTTGATGCGGCCGCTGCCACAACAGCCGCCGAGCGTCTGATCACCTCGGACGGTGTGAACGGTCTTGTGGGCGCGGATTGCTCCGGTGTGACCACCGCCATTTTGCAAAATGTAGCCCTAGCCAATGGCATGGTTATGATCTCGCCATCGGCCACATCACCAGCTCTGTCCTCCGAAAGCGATGACGGCCTGTTCTTCCGCACAGCACCGTCTGATGCCCGTCAAGGCGCGGTCCTGACAGACATCCTGAACGACCGTGGCATCACCGAAGTGGCACTGACCTACACCAACAATGACTATGGCAAA
>CAKZTM010000039.1 GCA_937920555.1 uncultured Paracoccaceae bacterium
CTTGCCCGGCAGCGGTGTCTCGGCGGCGGAGTTTTGGGACGGTCTGGCCGGATTGGTTGCCGATTTTGGCCCGCGCCGAAACGCTCTTTTGGCCCGACGTGAAGACCTCCAGCGCCAGATTGATGCATGGCACGACGCCCAGCCGGGGCCATTTGATGCCGATGCCTACAAAGCCTTCCTGACAGAGATCGGCTATTTGGTCCCTGAGGGCGCTGATTTTTCCATCGAGACTGAAAACGTAGACCCCGAGATTGCCAAAGTGCCCGGCCCGCAGCTTGTGGTCCCTGTGATGAACGCGCGCTACGCGCTCAACGCGGCCAACGCCCGTTGGGGCTCGCTCTATGACGCACTTTATGGCACCGATGCTCTGGGCGACCGGGCCACGGGCAAGAGCTATGATGCTGAGCGCGGGTCGCGGGTAATTGCCTGGGCCAAGGATTTTCTGGACAAATCTGCCCCGTTGGCAGGCGGCTCTTGGGGGATCGTGGCGAACGTGTTCGTCAAAAACGGCGCACTCTTTGTAGATGGCCCGGCTGGCGAAACAGGCCTCGCAGACCCGTCGCAATTTGTGGGCTTCAATGGCGAGGCCGACGCACCCACGGAGGTTTTCCTGAGCAAAAACGGCCTCTTGGTCGATATCGTTTTTGACCGCAGCTCTGAGATTGGCGCATCCGATCCAGCGGGCATATCGGACGTGATCCTAGAGAGCGCCATGACCGCGATCATGGATTGTGAGGATTCGGTCGCAGCCGTTGACGCCGAAGACAAGGTGCTGACCTATTCCAACTGGCTTGGCCTGATGAAAGGTGATCTGCAAGAGACGCTAGAGAAAGGCGGCAAGACCGTCACCCGCGTGCTCAATCAGGATGTAGGCTTCACGCGCCCCGACGGCTCAAAAGGCGGGCACAAAGGCCGCGCCCTGATGCTTGTGCGCAATGTGGGCCTTCTGATGTCCAACCCCACGATCACCATCAACGGCGAAGAGATCGCAGAATGCATCATGGATGCGCTCACCACCGTGCTCTGCGCTAGCCATGACCTCAAGCGCGACAGCGGCAATTCGGTCCACGGCTCCGTCTACGTGGTCGAGCCGAAACTCCACGGCCCCGAAGAAGTGACCATGGTCGATGAGATGATGGCGCGGGTGGAGGACATCCTTGGCCTGCCGCGCTACACTGTGAAAATCGGCATCATGGACGAGGAGCGGCGCACAACCGTCAACCTCAAAGAGTGTATCCGCGCCGCCAAACACCGGGTGGCCTTTATCAACACGGGCTTCCTTGACCGGACCGGTGACGAGATCCACACCTCCATGAATGCAGGGGCTATGATCCGCAAAGGCGAGATGAAAGCGACCGCTTGGATCGCGGCCTATGAGGATCAAAATGTCGATGTGGGCTTGGCTTGCGGTCTGCCCGGACGTGCGCAAATCGGCAAAGGCATGTGGGCCGCGCCCGACCTCATGGGCAATATGCTCAAAGAGAAGATCGGACACCCGCAATCAGGGGCCAACACCGCTTGGGTGCCAAGCCCGACCGCCGCGACCCTTCACGCGACCCACTACCATGAGGTTGACGTCTTCGCGCGGCAGGACGAATTGCGCAAAGCAGGCGCCCGGGGCTCTCTGGATGACATCCTCCGCGTGCCTCTGGCCGATGGCCATAACTGGTTTGAGGATGAGATCGCGGCAGAGTTGGAAAACAATGCCCAAGGCATCCTTGGCTATGTGGTCCGCTGGGTCGATCAGGGCGTCGGTTGCTCCAAAGTGCCCGACATCAACAATGTGGGGCTGATGGAGGATCGCGCGACCTGCCGTATCTCAGCCCAACACATGGCCAACTGGCTGCACCACGGCGTTGTGTCCGAGGATCAGATCATGGCCGTCATGAAGAAAATGGCGGCGGTCGTTGACGGGCAAAACGCAGGCGACATCGCCTACACACCCATGGCCCCCGGTTTCGGTGGCCAAGCCTTTAAAGCCGCCTGCGACCTTGTTTTGAAAGGCGTGGACCAACCAAGCGGATATACAGAGCCCGTGCTTCATGCGCGGCGTCTGGCACTCAAAGCGGAAAAATAAGACGCCCGGTAAATAACAATGAAGCGGTGCCGCCCTCAAGGCTCGAACTGTTTTTGGGCAGCAACGCGGCTTTGCCTTTTATTTACCCGCTTTGGGCAGTAATATCAGGGCAGTCATGTGTAAGCCTAGATGAGATGATGAGAAAACCTGTCGTCGGCATTATCGCCAATTACTATTTGATAAACGATGAATACCCGGCCCAAGCGGTGGGGCGGATGAACGTGGATGCCGTCGCAGATGTGACCGGAGCCTTGCCGCTGATCATCCCGTCACTGCCCACGGCCACGGACATTCCAGCGCTGATGGGGACCTGCGACGGTTTTTTGTTCACAGGTGGCCGGCCAAATGTGCATCCCGATGAATATGGCCATGATGAAACCGAAGCACACGGTGCGTTTGACCGCGACCGCGACCGGTTGGTTTTGCCGCTGATCCGCGCTTGCTTGGATGCGGGACTGCCGATTTTGGGCGTCTGTCGCGGGTTTCAGGAGTTCAACGTGGCTATGGGCGGGACATTACATCCCGAAATCAGGGATTTGCCGGGCCGAATGAACCACCGGATGCCTCCCGATGGCACGTTGGAGGAGAAATTCGCGCTGCGCCACGACATTACCCTGACGCCGGGCGGAAAATTTGCGCAAATCTTCGGCGCAGAGACGGTTTTGGTCAATTCGCTGCACGGGCAGGGGATTGAGGAGCCGGGGGACCGGATTGTTATTGAAGGCCGCGCGCCTGACGGCACACCCGAGGCGATCCATATTGAAGGGGCCCCGGGTTTTGCCTTGGCGGTGCAATGGCACCCGGAATATCAGGCGGATAAAGACAAAGTGTCTCGTCCGTTGTTCGAAGCCTTCGGGGATGCGGTCAACCGCTGGTCCGCGGGCGAGGCATGGGCGGCTGAATAAACCTGATCGTCGATCAAAATAATTCGCATTTGCAATCTGCGCCTAAGAGCCGCAAAAACGGCGCTAAGGTAGCTGAAATGCCCCATGCGCCGGGGGGCCCAGACCTGCGATAAAACTCGCAATATGGGCCTGATGGACCGGACCGAGCCCGGCACTTATTCACAAAAATGTGCCGCGCGTGCCGCCTTTTGGCGCTTGCTGCAAACCAATACACCCCAGCATTGGCCATCGAATTCATCCCGATGTTAACCACTTCAAAAACCCCATAATCAACGGAAATCATTATGAAATCTAACTCTACTCCATTAATGGAGTAATAGAGTGAAAACCGCTTCATATTGCGCCTCTCGCCGGACCATGCTCAAAGGCGGAAAAGACGCAGGAGACCCCCATGGCAGCGAAACGACTAACCGGCATCGGCGAATGCATGATCGAGCTGGCCTCGGCAGGCGACGATCTTATGCGCAAAGGGTTTGCGGGCGATGTGGTCAACACCCTGTGGTACGCCCGCAAGGCGCTCCCGGCAAATTGGTCGGCCGCGTTTTACTCCGGCATCGGAACCGACCCGCAATCTCACGAAATGCGCCGCTTTTTGTCGAATGCCAACATCGATACGACCGATATGCTGGAGGTGCCGGACCGCGTGCCGGGGCTCTACATGATCCATCTCGACGGGGCTGAGCGCAGCTTCAGCTATTGGCGTGACGCCTCCGCCGCGCGCAAACTTGCCTCGGACCGGGACCGGCTCAAAGCTGTGGTTGCCAATACCGATGCGCTTTATATTTCGGGCATCACGTTGGCAATTCTGCCGCAGGATGACGCGGATTTCTTGATTGAAGAGCTCACAAACGCGCGCGCCCAAGGCAAGACGGTCGCCTTCGACCCCAACATCCGCCCGCGTCTGTGGTCTGACAAGACGGCGATGCAGCGCACTATTGCACAGGCGGCCAAGGCCGCGTCCTTGATCCTGCCCAGCTTCGATGACGAGGCTGCAGCCTTCGGCGATCCGACCCCAAAAGCCACGTTGGAACGCTATGGTGGCGACGACGCGCTGGTGGTGGTTAAAAACGGTGCAGAAAGTGTGCTGGCCGGGCAGGGCGGCACACATGTCGAGCGCCCGACCGCCCCAGTGGCCAACCCGGTCGACACAACCGGCGCAGGAGATAGTTTCAACGGGGCGTTTTTGGCCCATTACCTGACCACTCGGGATATAGACGCCTCGATTTTGGCCGGACAAACCTGCGCCGCAGACGTCATCTGTCACTATGGTGCGATCATCTAAACCGGGGGGGCACCTGACCAACGCGTGCTAAACGCGGTGGAAGCCCTCAACGGCTATTGAAGATCGCCGAAAGCCTGCGCCAATCTGTCAACCGCCTCTTCAACCAGCGCCCTGCGGGTGGCGAAGTTGAACCGCAAATAACTCTCTCCACCGCGACCAAAACTGGGCCCTTGGTTCACGGCAATGCGGGCATCCTTGGCCACCCGGTCAGTGAACTCCTGCCGTGCCATCCCGGTGCCGGAAAAATCCACCCATGCCAAATAGGTGCTGTCCATATCCATCACCGACAATCCCGGTATCGCGTTCACACCGTCGCGAAAAATCCGGAAATTCTCCGCCAAATAGGCGCAAACCGCATCTGACCAATCCGCACCGCCCTCAAACGCGGCCTCCATCATACGCATCCCGAACCGGTTGGGTGTCCCCCCGAATGAAGCCTGCGCCTTGAGGATTTCCCCCTGCAAGCGCGTATCTTGAGCAATGATAAAACTGGTCTCGGCCCCCGCAATATTAAACCCCTTAGAGGCCGCAGACACCGTCACCAACCGGTCGGTAATCTCAGGCGCCGCCACACCCGTCGGGATATGCTTGGCCCCCTGAAAGACCAGATCCATATGAATTTCATCGGAAACCAAGAGTAAATCATTGCGGGCACAAAACGCACCCAGCGCCTTAATCTCAGCCTCAGTCCAAAGCCGTCCGCATGGATTGTGCGGCGAGCAGAAAATCAGCATGCTCTCGGACCCATCAAGCTGATCCTGAAGTGCCTCCAAATCCATGTGGTAGCGACCATCCTCAAGAGGCATCTCGCTTTCAACAACCTTGCGCCCCTTGGCGGCAATCTTGCGGGCAAAGGCGTGATAAACGGGCGTGAAAATGACGATCCCATCACCGGGCTTCGAGAACGCCTCGATCAAAATGCCAAGCCCGGCCACAACCCCGTGGGAAAATGACAGCCAATCAGGCTCCACCTTCCAACCGTGACGCGAAGCCATCCAGTCACATACAGCCGCCCGCACCGTATCTGTGTGGCCGTAATAGCCAAAAATATTTTGATCAATCTCAGCCCGCAAAACATCCGTGACCGATTGCGGCGGCTCAAAGTCCATATCCGCCACCCACATGGCCAAACCGTCCTCGGCCTCTACACCGCATGCCGCCATATTGTCCCATTTTTGCGAATGGGTGTTCTTGTGATGGATGATCTTGTCGAATTGGGTGGTCATGGGCTGTCTCTCCTTGTTGCGCGAAGACTGGCCATTTATCGTGCCGCCTTCAAGCCGCAAATGCGTCAAGTGCAGCTGATGGCTTGCATCCCAACGCAGTGGGTTTTAGATGACGCTCCATGACAAAAAGAACGATCCTTTTACATCCCGATCCGCGACTGAAGAAAACCTGTGCACAGGTCGCTGAGGTCAATGCCAAGATCGGCAATCTGGCCGACGATATGCTCGATACGATGTATGCAGCCCCCGGGATCGGGCTGGCGGCACCGCAAGTGGGCGTCGATGCGCGCATGTTGGTGATGGATTGTGCCGCGCGCGAAGAAGATGATGTGGAGACGGCGCAAGATCCCCGCGTGCTGATCAATCCGGTTGTCACATGGACCTCTGAGGAGACGAATGTCTACGAGGAAGGGTGCCTCTCGATCCCTGAAATATATGCGGATGTGACCCGCCCCAAACAGGTTCGCGTCAGCTTTCTCGATCAATCGGGCACATCCCATGAGGAGGAGTTCGACGGGCTTTGGGCCACCTGCGTCCAGCACGAGATTGATCATCTCGACGGGCGGCTCTTCATCGACTATCTCAGCTCGGTCAAACGCACGATGATCACAAACAAGATGAAAAAGCTGAAGAAAGAGCGTGGACGGGTCGCCTGATGCGCAAACCCTTCCTGATGTGGCCTGATACACGTCTGCGCAGTGCTGCGGCCCCGGTCGACGCCATTGATGACAGGGTGCGCGCGATCTGGGACGATATGCTCGACAGTATGTATGCCATGCCCGGCGTGGGTCTCGCCGCCCCCCAAATCGGTGTGATGGAGCGGTTGGCGGTGCTTGATTGCTCGGACGGGCATAATGAGCCGATCCGCCTTGCCAATCCTGAAATCCTGCATTCCTCCGCCCGGCTCAATATCCATGAAGAAGGCAGTCCGAACGTGCCGGGACATTTTGCCAAAGTCTCGCGTCCCCGCGCGGTCACCGTTCGCTACTTGGATGAAACCGGTGCGACCCAAGAGAAGGATTTCGTCCAGCTTTGGGCCACCTCGGTGCAACATCAGATCGACCACCTGAACGGCGTGATGTTCTTTGACCACCTCAGCCCGCTCAAACGCAAAATGCTGCTGGCCAAACACGCCAAAGGGCAAAAATGGAGGGGCGACAGATGAGGCTCATCTTTATGGGAACCCCGGACTTCTCGGTCCAAATACTCGGTGCGCTGGTGGATGCAGGCCATGAGATTGCTTGCGTCTATTCCCAACCCCCACGACCAAGCGGGCGCGGCAAGGCGGCGCGTAAAACCCCGGTTCATCAACGGGCGGAGGCGCTTGGCCTTCCTGTGCGAACGCCGCTCAACTTCAAAGACCCAAGCGACGTTCGCGAACTAAAGGCCTTGGACGCGCAGATCGCCGTGGTTGTCGCCTACGGATTGCTCTTGCCGCAAGCTGTGCTGGACGGGCCTGCACGCGGATGCCTCAATATCCACGCCTCGCTCCTGCCGCGCTGGCGCGGGGCCGCGCCGATCCAGCGGGCGATCATGGCCGGTGATACGCAAACCGGCGTGTGCATCATGCAGATGGATGCAGGGCTCGATACGGGTCCGGTTTTGTTGCGGCGCGAGACCCCGATAGAGCCCAGCGACACAGCCGCCAGCCTTCACGACCGGCTGGCCGGGCTGGGGGCAAAAGCGATCTGCGATGCCTTGGCCCAGTTAGACACTCTCACACCCCAGCCGCAGCCAGAAACCGGCGCGACCTATGCCAAAAAGATCGACAAGGCAGAAGCCCGGATCGACTGGAGCGCACCTGCCACAACCATTGACCGGCATATTCGAGGGCTCTCTCCGTTTCCCGGTGCCTGGTCTGAACTGGGGGGCGAGCGGATTAAATTCCTGATGTCATCGGTGGCGGCAGGCCAAGGTGCTCCGGGCGAAACCCTCGATGATGCGCTTACCATTGCTACGGGCTCGGGCGCGGTGAAAATACACCGCTTGCAACGGGCGGGTAAATCGGCCGCCGACACGCAAGACGTGCTGCGCGGATTTGCCATGCCCAAAGGGATTACACTCCGCTAGGCTTACTCCTATATAGATGCGTAGGGCTGAACGAGGGAGACGCGCATGAGTATTTTGCTTTTAGTGATAATTGGCACTGCGGCGGGATACATTGCCACGCAAGTGATGGATATGAATATCGGCTTGCCTCAAACAATAGCGGTTGGCGTGATCGGCGCATTGATCGGCGGTTGGCTGATCCGGTTCTTGTTGTCGATGATGGGCGCCGTCGCGGGCCTTGTCGGTGCGGTCTTTGGCGCTATCCTTCTTTTGTGGCTCTACAAACGATACATGGGCCGCTGAGATGTTCGGGGGCGGAGAATCGGTGCCAACATTAACCATAGCTGACGGGCGGTGTGATTTTGAATCCACAAATTGTGAGTGTCTTCTAAGCCACATACCGCGACAAAAGCCGTGCAAAGCTGTGGTTGGAAAATGAGCTTGGATAAAAACTTAGAGTTAATTGACTGATATTAAAGGTATTTAAATCTTATCAGTTGTATGAGCGAGGATGGCGTGATGTGGGGAATTTGCAGGTTTGAGTGGAGATTTAAAGAGACATGCTCTATACGAAAGCCTTCAGTAAGAGAGAGTTTATCAAGTGGTTTTTGCGTTAATTGGGGGATTTCATAATGGCTTTATCAGGTAATTCGCGGGTTGCAGTCATCGGCGGTGGGCCAGCGGGTCTCACCGGTGCGTATGAATTGCAAAAGCTGAGCGACGGCCACACGCCGATCGTATTGGAAGCTGGTAATCTGGTTGGCGGTATTGCGCGCACAGAAAGCCATAACGGGTTCCGCTTTGATATTGGCGGTCACCGGTTTTTTACGAAAATTCAGGAAGTCGATGACGTTTGGCATGAAGTGTGTGGTGACGAATTTATCACCGTGCCACGGCTGAGCCGCATCTACTTCAACGGCAAATTCTTCGATTACCCTTTGCGCATATTTAACGCGCTGGGCAATTTGGGACCAATCGAATCTGTGCGCATCATGGCGAGCTTTGCCAAATGGCAGATGTTCCCGCACAAGGTTGAGGAAACGTTTGAGCAGTGGGTGATCAACCGCTTCGGGCGTCGCCTCTATTCACATTTCTTCAAATCCTACACGGAAAAAGTCTGGGGCGTGCCCTGTACTGAAATTCGTGCCGATTGGGCCGCGCAGCGGATCAAAAACCTGTCTTTGATCAAAGCGGTCTGGAATGCGATCTCCGGCTCCAATGATACCGCCAGCTTGATCGAAGAATTCCAATATCCGCGCCTCGGCCCCGGTATGATGTGGGAGAAAATGCGCGACCGTATCCGCGAGGATGGCGGCGAAGTGCGCATGCAGTCTTTCGTCAAGCAGGTCAACCGCGACGATATGCGTGTTACCAGCATTGATGTGGTCGAGCGTGATCCTGAAACCGGCGCGGAGAAAGAATATAATCTGGAGGCGGACGAGTTCTTGAACACAATGGCTGTTCGCGACCTGATCCACTGCATGAACCCGCCACCACCACAAAAGGTCATTGATGCGGCCAACCGCTTGAAATACCGTGACTTTATGATTGTGACACTGGTGCTCGATCATGCGGATCCATTCCCGGATAACTGGATCTACATCCACGGCGAAGACGTCAAAGTGGGACGTATCCAAAACTTCCGCGCTTGGTCGAAAGAGATGATGGCCAATGAGGACCAAGCCTCTATCGGCATGGAGTATTTCCTCAACTGGGATGAGCCGATGTGGGAGATGGACGATAAAGACCTGATCGCACTTGCCGCCTCCGAGTTGGAGATTATCGGTCTGGCGCCTGCAAGCTCGGTGGTTGATGGCGCGATTATTCGCCAGCCCAAAGCCTATCCGGTCTATGACAGTGAATATGCGGATGCTCTGGACGAAGTGAAAAACTGGCTCATCCAGCTGGAGAACTTTCAAACCGTCGGGCGCAACGGTCTTCACCGCTATAACAATCAGGACCACTCGATGTTGTCGGCGATGTTTGCCGCGCGCAACATCATGGGTGCTGAGCTGGATGTATGGGACGTTAACGTGGAACGCTCTTACCATGAAGAGTTCCAGACCAAGCCCTATAAGTCCCGTTCCGAAAAGGCGGCGTAACAAACGCCCGATGAACCAGAACCACCGACCAGAGCGTTCCTTTTGCTCGGGTCGGTGACACCGGATCGGCGATCTTTGCCCAAATGATCATCAACTGTGGCAATTAATCTCCACCCATTGGGTTTGAACGATTAATTCCGTGCAAATCTCATGGATAACGCCACAATCTGGTCACCTGTGACATTTAACAAAAGTTTACGTGAATAATGTGCGTGGAAACAAAAATGCGATTGAGGCGTTCGGATGCAAGCTGAAGTAGATCAAATGCCGATCGTGATCAGCGTTGTGGTGCCGGCCTATAATGCCTCCGGTTATATCAAGCGCGTCATTGCGCCGCTTTTGGACATGCTCCACGCAGGCGAGGTCGACGAAGTGCTGATCGTTGACGACTGCTCAACCGACAATACCGCTGAGATCGCCCGCGAAATGGGCGCAACCGTCATGCAAACCCCGCAAAATGGTGGCCCGGGGGCAGCCCGCAATCTGGCGGCCCAAGTTGCGATTGGCGATGTGCTTTGGTTGGTGGATGCGGATGTGATTGCAGCACCGGGCGGGGCGGCTCTGATCCGCGCGGCCTTTGCCGATCCTGAGGTGCACGCGGTGTTTGGCTCCTATGACAACCAGCCGGACGGCCAGCAGCTTTTGTCGAAGTACAAAAACCTGACCCACCGCTACCATCACCAACATGCCAAACGCGAAGCATCGACCTTTTGGGCCGGTTGCGGTGCGCTGCGCAAGGACGCGTTTCTGGCCGTGGGCGGGTTTGACATAGAAACCTACAAAGTCCCCTCGATCGAGGATATTGAACTTGGCTACCGCATCAAAGGGGCCGGTGGACGCATCGTGGTAGAGCCCAAACTTCTCGGTAAGCACCTGAAAATATGGTCCTTTGGCAATATCGTTCATACGGATATCTTCCGCCGCGCGCTGCCATGGGCCCGCCTGATGATCTTGCGCGAAGGGCTCACCGATGACCTCAACACCGGCAAGATGGAGCGGCTCCGCGCCGGTCTGGCCGGACTATTTGCAATGTCCGTGCTGGGACTTTTTGTCTCCTTTGGCCTCTGGCCGATCACGATTTTGCTGTTTTTGTCCGTGTTCGCGATCAACTGGGACTTCTTCCGGTTCCTTTTGCGCAACGGTGACCCGGTTTTTGCCGTGAGCGCGATGATGTTTCATCAACTTTACTATATCTACTCCGCAGCCGCGTTTGTGTGGTGCCTCTTCGAGGTCCGCGTCCTCGGCCGAACAAAGTTAAGCGTGCCTTAAATGCAAAGCCGTACAAAATCAGCACCGAACGTCTGAGGATCAAGAGAGAGACCTATGCCGACCAAAAGCAAAACTCCCCAAACAACGCCCGCTGAGGCGACCGGTCTTGAGGGCTTGTCGCTCAGCGTTGTGATCCCGGCCTACAACGAGGAAGGCGCGGTCGCTGAGACCATCGACGAGATCCGCGACGCGATGGAGCCGACCGGCGTTCCTTACGAAATTATCGTGGTTGATGATGGATCCGAAGACAACACGCGCGAGGCGGCCAAAGCCACCGGCGTGCGGGTCGAATATAACCAAATGAACTCGGGCTACGGTGCCACGCTCAAGCGCGGTGTCAAAGCCGCCCAGTATGAATATGTGGCGATTATCGACGCGGACGGCACCTATCCGGCCCATTATCTCCCTGATATGCTTGAGAAATGTCGCGATCTGGATATGGTCGTGGGCGACCGTGGCGCGGCCATGAAAAACGTGCCACTGATCCGCAAACCACCCAAATTTGTGCTCAACAAACTGGCCAGCTTTCTGGCTGAGCGCAAACTTAATGACCTCAATTCCGGCCTGCGCGTGTTTCGCAAATCCGAGCTGATCCCGTTTTTGCCGCTCCTGCCGCAAAATTTCAGCTTCACCACCACAATCACCTTGTGCATGTCATGCAACAACAAACGCATGATCTACACGCCAATCGAATACCGCCGCCGGGTGGGCAAATCCAAGATCAAACCGATGGATTTCATCAATTTCATCATCCTGATCATGCGGGCGATCACACTGTTCAACCCGCTTCGGATTTTCATTCCTTTGGGGCTGGTGTTTTTCCTGCTGGGCACGTTCAAACTTGTCTATGATCTCAGCCAGTGGAACCTCTCTGAGACGGCGATATTCTCCTTCCTTGCGGCCATCCTGATCTGGTCGCTGGGCCTGATCGCCGACATGATCTCACGACTGCATCTGAGGCCCTGAGTGACGACGCCCAAAGACATAAATGAGGCCCCGCGACCTGCGCTGAAGATCACGCGCGGCTGGGTCTTGCGTGTTTTGGGCTCGCTGATCATCTTGGGTGCCTTGTTTTGGTATCTGCCGATGGAGGATGTCGCCAAAGGCTTTGCCAATATCTCGTGGACGGTGTTTGCAGCCGTTCTGGCACTCTTCATGATGGGCCACGCTTTTGCCGCCGGGAAATGGTGGTTTCTGCTGGAACGCGGCTTTGCATATTCGGCCGCCTTGCGCGCCCATTTCGCCGGTTTGGCCGCCAATCTTTGTCTGCCCGGTGTGGCGGGCGGGGATGTGGTCAGGGCTGGGCTGGTTGCCAAATTCACCGACGTCTCCAAACTTGCGGCCGCATCGCTCTCGGACCGGCTGATTGACATGCTGGCCTTGGCACTGGTCTCGGCCATGGGGCTTTTGATGCTGCAATCGGGCGTGGCAAATGGCACGCTTGTGGCTCAAGTCGTCGCACTCTTCGTGGTCGCACTTGTGGGCATTTTCTACGTTATGCCGCGCATCGTACCCAAGATTGTAGCGGCGGTCCCGAAACTTCCCGCGTCGGGCTTCATCCTGAAAATATCCCATGAATTCGGCAGCTTAGGCAAACGCCCGGCCAGCCTGATCACCGCACTTGTGATGTCGGTTCTGATCCAGGCGGCCTTTGTCAGCCTCTTTATATGGCTTGCCAATACCGCAGGGGTCGACGCCCCCAAAGGCGCTTGGTTCTTCGCATGGCCGCTTGCAAAAATTCTGGCGGTCCTGCCGATCTCACTGGGCGGCATCGGACTGCGCGAGGCGACATTGGCCGGATTGATGACCCCCTTTGGCGCCGCCGCCGCTCCGGTCGTGGCCGCAAGCCTGATCTGGCAAGCGGTGCTGATCGTCGCAGGATTAATCGGGGCCGCCGCTTGGGCCCTGACAACCTCACAATCAGGCACAAAAATAAAGATGGGTAAGCGTAAAGAGGTATGAGCAAAACCATGTCAAATACGGATGATAAAACCAAGCCGCAGGTCACTATTTTGGGTGCCGGTCCGGCGGGTGTGGCCGCGGCCTATGCTCTGACCAATAATCGCGATACGGATGTGACCGTTTTGGAGCGGGCAGATCAGGTTGGCGGCAACTCCTCGTCTTGGCAAATGGACGGGATTTGGGTCGATTTTGGCTCGCACCGGTTCCATCCGGTGGCCGATCCGAACGTTTTGCAGGACGTCAAAGACATCCTGGGCGATGACCTGCTGTTGCGCCCGCGTCATGGCCGCATTCGCCTTGGTGGCCGCTGGATCCATTTCCCGCTCAAACCGCTTGATGCGATGCTGCGCCTGCCAAAAACCTTCGCCGCCTCCCTGATGGCCGACAGCATCCTTGGCAAATTCAAAGCCAAATCGACAGGCGACAAAACCTTCTCCACCGTCCTTTACGACGGTCTGGGCAAAACCATTTCGGAAAACTTCTACTTTCCATATGTGAAAAAGCTATGGGGGCTCGATCCCGACAAACTCGCCGTGAAACTGGCGGAGCGCCGGGTCTCCGGCTCTTCGGTCGGCAAAATCCTGTTGAAAATGGCCCGGATGTTGCCCGGTCTGCGCTCCGAGACAGCGGGCCGGTTCTTCTATCCGCGCAAAGGCTTCGGTCAAATCGTGGCCGATGTGGCAGGCCGCGCGCAGGAAAACGGCGCGCAGTTTGATTTTGGCGCGGGCATCACCCGGATTGAACGGGACGGCAACCGCGCCGTGGCGATCTGGACCAAAGACGGCGACAAGGATGTGCGCACGCCAACCGATACGATCTGGTCAACCATTCCGATCACAACACTGATCAGGCTGCTTGATGCGCCTGATGACGTGAAAGCGGCGGCTGATGCGATCAAATTCCGTGGTATGATCTTGATCTATCTTGTGTTGGAAACCGATCAATTCACCGAATATGACGCCCATTATTTCCCTGAACTTTCCATCCCGATCTCGCGCATGTCGGAGCCGAAAAACTACAATGCCAGCGTGGAGCCGAAAGGCACCACGATTTTGTGCGCGGAGCTTCCGTGCGATCCGGGCGAAACCTGGTGGGACATGTCCGACGATGAATTGGGCCAGCATTATTGCGATTGGCTGGCCTCCGTGGGTCTACCGGTCAATGTCAAATTGCGCCGCACGGAAACCCGCCGTCTGGCCAATGCCTACCCGGTCTATGACCTTGATTATGAAGCCAATTTCGACGTAATGGATAAGTGGCTGTCGGGCATAGAGGGCGTGTTGACCTTCGGACGTCAGGGCCTGTTTGCTCATGACAACACCCACCACGCCTTTGCCATGGCCTACGGTGCCGCCGATTGCCTCGATGCGTCAGGCACGTTTGATCACACGAAATGGAACGCCTATCGCCGCGAGTTTGAACATCATGTTGTGGAAGATTGAGCGTCATGAGTAAGGCTCCAATTGTCGATATTTTGATGTATCACTCGATTGCAACCGACGATGTTGCAACCGCGATTGCGCCGGATATTTTCAAGGCGCAAATGGACGCGGTTGAGACGTCCGGCACGCCGGTGATCACACTGGATGATTACGTGGCTGCGCGAAACGGCGAGAAGAGCCTGCCGCCCACATCGATCATCATCACCTTTGATGATGCATTTGTCGATTTTCAGGAACAAGCCTTCCCAATCCTAAGCGAGAAGGGGTTTCCCGCTACCGTTTACGTGCCCACGGGCTGTGTTGGCGGCACGGAAAACTGGCGTGGGGCGTTGCAGCCGCCGCGCCACATTATGAATTGGTCCGATTTGGAACATCTGGCCGCCAACGGCATCCAACTTGGCTCGCATACCATCTCCCACCCGGATCTTAATGAGCTCAAAACCCTCGATCTGATCGAGGAAGTGCGCCGCTCCAAGCAGACACTCGAAGATCGGGTCGGCAAGGAAATCAACCATTTCGCGCCGCCCTACGGCATCGCCGATTACTTCGCGCGCACAGCCATTGAGCGGCTCTATCAGACCTCGGTGGGCACGTCGTTTGAGCGCGCAACCTTGGAAAGCGACATTATCGACCTTCCGCGCCTTGAGATGTTCTACTTCAAAAAGATGAAGCGCTGGGAAGATCATTTGGCCGGAAAAGGCAAGGGATATATGACCCGCAGGCGCACTTTGCGCCAAGCCCGTGAGGCGGTGAACCGACCTTGGGAGCGTGTGTAAATTACTTAAAAACCGCTGTAACACCCGTGTAAAAATTGACTTTTGGACAATAAATAAGTAGTTTCGTGCCGCGCTTGCCCAAGCTCAAAAGTCATAAAAACACTTGGTAACGGCGGGTTTGTAAATGTAAGAGCCGGCTGTCGTGCGCCCGTGGCCACATCACCGGCTCGTCTTGAGTGACCGTGACAAATGTCATGGTGTGTATGTCTCGGGGGGTACGTTTGGCTCTTGTCAGCCTCATGCGCCGTTTTGATACCCGGGGGAGAAAAGGGGGGTATTATGCTGACCAGACCGCTTCGCTTTGCGATGGTTACAACCTTCTACCCGCCCTACAGCACCGGGAACGATGGCTATGATGTGCAACGCTGGGCGCGCGCGCTGACCTCGCGCGGACATAGTGTGGATGTCATCCACGACACCGATGCCTACCGGCTTTTGACCGGGCATGTGCCCGAAATTCCATTCGATGACGATGGCATCCGGGTGCACCGCCTGCGCAGCCCGTCGAAATTTATGTCCACATTGGGGGTCCAGCAAATGGGCCGCCCGACCACCCACCGGGAGCGGCTCGATGAACTTCTGATCGGGCGCTATGACGTGATCCACTATCACAATATCTCGCTGATCGGCGGGCCGGGCGTGTGGAAGATCGGCACTGGCATCAAACTTCACACGGCGCATGATTTTTGGCTGGCCTGCGCCAGTCATACTTTGTGGCGCAACAATGAAGAGCTTTGCGATAAGAAAAAATGCTTGCGCTGTGTGTATAAGCAGGGCCGCCCGCCGCAGCTGTGGCGCTTCACCAATAAGATGAAACAGATGGCCTCCCATGTGGATGCGTTTTTGATGCCGACCCGCGCTGCGGTCGATCTGCATCAGCGCTTTGGCTTTAATGAGCCCATGCGCATTGCCCCCACCTTGTCTGCGGTGGCCGCGCCGCGGCTCAAATCCGCTATGGTCGCGGAGGCCCATACACGGCCCTATTTCTTCTATTCAGGCGCGCTCAACGATATTCAGGGGCTTGAGGACGTGATCCCTCAGTTCACCGACGATCTGGAGGCGGATTTTCTGATCGCAGGCATTGGCACGGACGAAGCGAAGCTGCGCCGCTTGGCGGAAGGTTTTCCAAGCGTCACATTTTTGGGCCCCCAGTCAGAGGAAAATATCCGCGCGCACCGCAAAAAAGCACTGGCCATCATCTCCCCGCAAAAAGGCTATGAAGTGTTTCCGAACTTCATTTTGGATGCGTTTCGCGAAGGCAAGCCGGTGCTGGCACGCAATATTGGACCCAATCACGATATCCTAACTGAAAGCGGCGGCGGGCTCTTGTTTGACAATGTTGTTGAGCTGAAAACGCAGTTGCACCTGATGGTCAATGATCCGGGATATGTGGCGGAACTGGGTCGCAAAGCCTTCTCTCATTTCGCCAAACATTGGCGCGAGGACGTGGCAATCGACGCCTATTTCGAGATTATTCGCGATATTGCGGAGCAAAAAGGCCTGCACGATCTGATCACGAAAATCGATGACGCACCGTCCAGATTTTCGGCGCAAGTCCCCTCTTAGACCGCGTCTCCGGGTGGCTCAGCCTTTTGCTTTTGGGGCTTGAACGGCTCCATCCCTTGCCGGGCCAGTGCATCGGCACGCTCGTTTTCCTCATGGCCCGCATGCCCTTTAATCCACGCCCATGTGACGTCATGGCGGGCTTGGGCTGCATCAAGCTGCTTCCAAAGTTCTTCGTTCTTGACCGGCTTTTTGGCGGCCGTTTTCCAGCCGTTTTTCTTCCAGCCAAACAGCCATTTGGTGATGCCGTCCTTGACGTAAGAACTGTCGGTGATGATCTTGATCGAAGAACGCCGTGTCAGCGCGTCCAAGGCTTCAATGGCGGCCTGAAGCTCCATCCTGTTATTGGTGGTCTCCGGCGCGCCGCCGCAAAATTCACTTTCTTTGAGCACCTCGCCGTCGCGCTTGGCAATCATCAAAACACCCCAACCACCGGGGCCGGGATTGCCCGAACATGCACCATCCGTGTAAGCCACCAGCTCCATCATGCGGATTTTCGCGCCAGTAGGATCACCCAAGGCTCCACGCTGCCGGCCATTCCGGGGCTTTCCCCAACGGTTGCCTCCAAAACGTCAAAACCGGCATCTCCCAAAAGCTGGGTCAGCTCGGCTTGCGAATAATACGTGTAGAACCGGTCGAGCTTATCGCGCGCCGATCCAGTGCCCAATTTCATGCCCAAATGCAAATGCCCGCCACCGCGCAGGGATGTGGCGATAGCTGCCAAATGCCCGGACATAGCCTCGCGCGGCGCATGCAGAAGCGAGAAATTGGCCCAAACCCCGTCATATGCCGCCACCGCGTCCAAATCATCAAATGTGCCCTGGACAAACTGCGCTGCGGATTTCTCCCGCGCCATGCGCAACATATCGGCTGAGGCATCCATGCCCGTCACCTCAAATCCGGCACCAGCCATATGTGCGGTCGCACCACCAGTGCCACAGCCCAAGTCCAGAATATGCCCGCCCTTGGGAATTGCTTGCATGAATTGCATCAGATCTTCCGAAGGCTCTTGGTTGTCGAAAACCTGCGCATAATCCGCCGCCCGGTCGTTATAGACATCAATGGTCCGCTCATCTGTCATCCGGCTGTCACTCCCATAATCAAGCATAAGGTCACAATAACAGTGATCACCATGCGCAGTTTCATCCACCATTTTGGTGCCAGATCGGCGCGCCAAAACATGTAATCCAATCCCAAAAGCGCGATAAAGCCGATGAGCAACGGCACAAGCGTCGGCTGCCCCCATCCCACCAAAGGTGCGGCAAAGACATATACCGCGTTGAAAAATACCAAAATCGCAGGAAGGACGCTGGCGATATAAAACCGGCCCGATTGCGCCTCCGGGGCTTTGGTGGCAAAGCCCCATAAAGCCCCTGACATAAACGCCAAAATCACCGTCCCGTAGGCGTGCAAAATGCCCGCGCCCATCAATCGGGCGGTAAATAGCGGCGCCCCGAGAAGATCGGCCACCAAACCCGGTGCCACTGTCATCACCGCGCCCGCAATGAAGGGCAGGGTGCCCAAAAGCCCCAAGACCAGCGGCAAACGTGGCAGTGCCGTGCTCAAGCAGGCACCTCACGCAAGATGCGCGGCACTTTGAACTCTACGTTCTCCTGAGCGGTCTCAACCGTTTCAACGGTCACATCGAACCGCGCCTTGAACGCGTCCACGACCTCGTTGACCAAGGTTTCGGGGGCCGAGGCACCGGCGGTGATCCCGATTTTGCGCAGATCACCAAGAGCGCGCCAGTCAATGTCTGTGGCCCGTTGAACCAGTTGCGAATAGCTGCACCCGGATGTGCGGCCAACCTCTACCAATCGCTGGGAATTTGACGAATTGGGCGCACCAATGACCAACAACGCATCAATCTGACCGGCAATAGCCTTGACCGCTTCCTGCCGGTTGGTGGTGGCGTAACAAATGTCCTTTTTGTGAGGGCCCACGATATTGGGGAACCGCGCCTCTAAGGCCTCTACGATTTGGGCGGTGTCATCCACCGATAAAGTGGTCTGGGTGATATAGGCCAAACGCTCAGGGTCGCGGGGGGCAAGCCCGGCCACATCGCTGACGGTTTCCACCAACAAAACCTCACCGTCAGGCAATTGCCCCATAGTGCCCACCGTCTCAGGGTGGCCGCGATGGCCGATCATGACCATTTGCAACCCGTTCTCGTAATGGCGCACACTCTCGATATGGACTTTCGAGACAAGCGGGCAGGTGGCGTCCACAAACACCATGTTGCGCGCCTGAGCTGCCTCCGGCACGGATTTGGGAACACCGTGGGCGGAAAAGATCACCGGGCGATCGTCAGGACAATCTTCCAACTCTTCAACAAAAATGGCACCTTTGTCGCGCAAACCGTCCACCACATATTTGTTGTGAACAATCTCGTGGCGCACATAAACAGGCGCCCCCCATTTTTCCAAAGCCATCTCGACGATCTTGATCGCCCGATCCACACCCGCGCAAAATCCGCGCGGAGCTGCTAGATAAATTGTCAGTGGTGATAACACCTGTGCCTCCGGGCATAGCTAAAGCTGGGCGCAAACATAACGTCCATGCCGTTAAGGTACACCCGGTTTTTGAGGATTATTCTGCGTCTTGCTCGACTGTTTCGCGTGGAGCAGGATCAAATTGTCCGTCCGGGCGCGGCGGGCGTCCGATCACATCCTTAAGCTCTTCAAGTTCAATGAAATTGTCACATTGACGTCGTAACTCATCTGCAATCATGGGCGGTTGCGAGCGGATGGTCGATACCACGGAAACCCGAACGCCGCTGCGTTGCAGCGACTCCACCAAAGGCCGGAAATCTCCGTCACCTGAGAAAATCACCACATGCTCCACATGAGGCGCCAATTCCATCGCATCCACAGTCAATTCGATATCCATGTTGCCTTTGACTTTGCGGCGTCCCATGGAATCGGTGAACTCTTTTGCGGGTTTGGTGACCATCGTGTAGCCATTGTAATTCAGCCAATCCACGAGCGGACGAATGGGCGAGTATTCTTCGTTCTCCAGCAAAGCAGTATAATAGAACGCCCGAAGCAGTTTGCCCCGGCGCATGAACTCGGTACGAAGTAACTTATAGTCAATATCAAAGCCCAGGGCCTTAGCCGCAGCATATAGATTTGACCCGTCGATAAACAGAGCGAGACGCTCATCGCGGTAAAACATTTTGTATTCCTTATCTTGGGTCCGCCAAATATACAGACGGTGCAATCCCATGTAACTCCAAATACGCCAGCAGGGCTCCAGTGCAAGCAAAAACGGCGGAACCAAGCCGAGGCCATAACCCAATGCTTAATCAATGTTTTTTTGCGTTGGGGGCGAATTTGCCGACCGCAACCGACACGCCGCTGGCGATTTTACGGCAAGCATTACAGGCATTAAAGGCCGAATCATTTGACCTTAGGGAAGTGAGTTATTGGTATAGCACACCTGCTTTCCCAAAAGGGGCCGGTGCCGATTTTGTGAACGCGGTGGCCCATGCGCAGACCCGGTTGTCGCCGCGCGGCGTGATGGACCGACTGGCTCAGACCGAGTTGAACCTGGGCCGCACCCGCGAAAAACGCTGGGGGGCCAGAGTGTGTGACCTCGACCTGATTTCCTACGGTGATACGATCTTGCCGGACCTTGCGACCTACACCCATTGGCGCGATTTGTCCTTGGACGATCAAATGTCGCAAACCCCGGCCGAGCTGATTTTGCCCCATCCGCGCCTGCAAGACCGCGCCTTTGTGTTGGTGCCTTTGCGCGATGTGGCCCCGAACTGGTCTCACCCGGTGACAGGCCAGTCGCTCGATATGCTTATATCGCAATTGCCGCCCGAAGATGTGGCTTGCGTTAAACGGCTGCAATTCAGTGACTAATTCGCGTTAAATTGCCGTAAAGCTCTCTTGCGTTTTGCCGCGACCGACTATATCTACTCAACTCTCTTTCAGGAACGTAAATAAGGATCGCTTTCATGGCCCGTGTAACGGTTGAAGATTGCGTCGATAAAATACCAAACCGGTTTGATTTGGTGATGATGGCCGCGCACCGCGCCCGCGAGCTTTCGGCAGGTGCCAGCCTGACCGTTGAGCGCGACAAGGATAAAAATCCGGTCGTGGCACTTCGCGAGATTGCCGATGAGACAATCGCCGCAGGCCCTCTGCGCGAGCATGCGATTGAAGCGCATCAGCGTCAGATCGAGGTTGATGAACCCGAAGAGGACGCAATGGCGCTTCTGATGGGCGGCGGTGGCGGTGGCTCTAGCCATCAGCCAAGCTCGTCGTTCGGCCGCACCGATGATGCGCCCGAGGATGACATGTCGGAAGAAAATCTTCTGCGGGCACTTATGGAGGCTCAAGAGGAAAAATAGGATATGGGCGGCTTGCGGGCCGCCATCCTTTCTCCTTTGACGGATCATGATTGAAGTTCAGGATCTTGTCGCGCTGATCAAAGCGTATAACCCCAAATCCGATGAAAATCTGATCAAATCCGCATACGTGTTTGGCGACACAATGCACAAAGGCCAAACCCGCAAATCGGGCGAGCCCTACTTCTCCCATCCCATCAGTGTCGCGGCCATCCTGACCGAGCAACACCTTGATGATGAAACCATCGTCACGGCGCTGTTGCACGATACAATCGAAGATACCCGCGCCACCCGCAAAGACATCGTTGATCAGTTTGGCACCAACATTGCCCGGCTCGTTGATGGCGTGACAAAGCTGACCAATCTGGAACTCAACTCGACCCAAAGCCAACAGGCCGAGAATTTCCGCAAACTGATCATGGCCATGTCCGAGGATGTGCGCGTGTTGTTGGTGAAGCTGGCCGACCGCCTCCATAATATGCGCACCATCAAAGTCATGCTGCCCGAAAAGCAACTGAAAAAGGCCCGTGAGACCATGGATATTTACGCCCCATTGGCCGGGCGTATGGGCATGCAATCCATTCGCGAAGAGCTGGAAGATCTGGCCTTTCGCGTCCTCAACCCCGAGGGCCGTTCCTCGATCATGCGCCGGTTTATCTCGCTTAGAAATGAGACCGACGATGTGATCCCGATGATCACACAGGACATTATCGAGACACTCGATAAAGCAGGTATTCAGGCCGAGGTCGTGGGCCGCGAGAAAAAACCCTATTCGATCTGGCGCAAGATGCAGGAGAAAAAAGAAGGCTTCCACCGCCTGTCGGACATATACGGGTTTCGGATCATCACCAGCGATGTGGAAAGCTGCTACAAGGCGCTGGGGGCGGTGCACCGACGCTGGCCTGCGGTGCCGGGGCGCTTCAAGGACTATATCAGCCAACCCAAATCCAACGGCTACCGGTCGATCCACACCACCGTTTCGGGCCGAACCGCGCGCCGGGTGGAAATCCAGCTGCGCACCCGCGAAATGCACCAAGTGGCCGAAACCGGGGTTGCCGCACATTGGTCCTACAAGGATGGGCTGCGCTTTGAAAACCCGTTCGCGGTGGACCCGTTTCACTGGCTGTCCAACTTGGCTGAACGGTTTGAACAATCTGACAATCCCGACGATTTCCTGAACTACGTCAAACTTGAGATGTTCCAAGATCAGGTGTTTTGCTTTTCTCCCAAAGGCGAGGTGATCAAACTGCCGCGCGGGGCCACGCCGATCGATTTTGCCTATGCGGTGCATACCAGCGTGGGCGATAGCTGCGTCGGGGCCAAGGTTGATGGCAGCCGCGTGCCGCTGTGGCAGCGCTTGCGCAACGGTCAGTCCGTGCAGATCATCCGCGCCCAAGGCCAGCGCCCGCAAGCCTCGTGGGAAGATATCGCTGTGACCGGTAAAGCCAAATCGGCCATCAGGCGCGCGCTCAGGCGCGAACACCGCGAAAGCTATGTGCGACTTGGCCAGGAAATCGCCGATCTGGCACTACGCCGCATTGGCAAACGGGCCTCCAAAAATGCGATTGCGACCGCGGCCAAACAACTGACCCGCGGTGACGCCGAGGAGTTGCTGGCCCAAATTGGGGCGGCCGATGTCAGCGGCCAAAAGCTGGTCGAAGTGCTCTACCCGGAACTCATAGAGGCCCATCACGAAGACGCCGTGTCGCGCCCAAATCAGGGCATCGTGGGACTGGCCGAAGGCGATAAAGCGACCCAAGGCAAATGCTGCCGCCCTTTGCCCGGCGAACGGATTGTGGGCATTGGCGTCAAAGGGCAGGGCATTACCGTGCACGCGATCGATTGCGCGCTGCTGGAGCGTTACGAGGATCAGGGCGGGTTCTGGATCGACCTGCGTTGGCCCGAAGGAAGTGCCAAAGCCGAGCACTCTGCCTTACTTGATATGACAATTGCCAATGATGCGGGCGTTTTGGGCCGTATTTGCACCTTAATCGGGGAGCAGAAAGCAAATATCACAGATATTTCTTTTTTGGAACGAAAACCAGATTTTTACCGAATGATGATAGAAGTGGAAGTGCGAGACGTAAAACACCTTGTTCATTTGCAAACCGCAGTAGAGGCTGATGCGGATGTAACGGACGTCATAAGGTGCCGCCAGGATGCCAAAGTAATGGCGTCGCTTGGCGTTGGTAGTGAGGATCAGGTCAAAGCGGTCTGATCAATTGGGTGAGTAATTATGGTGTTCAAACGCCGCGAGCGGCGACCAATTCTGGGACAAATGCGTGATGCGGTTTATCCGCGTCGTGGCTGGCGTCGTGGGTTGGAATATATTGGACATCGCATAAAGCGACTGCCCGACACGCCCCATAAAATCGCTCTGGGATTTGCCTGCGGTGTGTTTATCTCCTTCACACCCCTGTTTGGGATGCATTTTTTGTTCGCAGCCTTGCTTGCTATGGCGCTTCGGGGAAATGTGCTGGCCTCCTTGATGGGCACATTCTTTGGCAATCCGGTTACTTTTCCGTTTATTGCCACGATTGCTTACCGCACGGGACAACTGTTTTTGGACGTCAGTGCCACGGACGGTACGTTTTACGGCATCAAAACCGCAATTGTCAGCGGCTTTGTGGGCACTTGGCAGTCGCTGCTGTCTATTGTCGGGCTCAGTGAGCCGGCTTGGGGCTCCGTGTCCCATTTCATAAGCGCCGTGTTTCTGCCCTATCTCATTGGCGGTGTGATCCCGGGCATTATCTGCGGCACCGCATGTTATGTGATGTCGCGACCATTGGTTGCGGCCTATCAGAAAAACCGCCGCAGCAGGCTGCTCAAGCGCCGCACGAAAAAGAGGGCCCGCGCGATGGAAAGAGCGGCTGACCCCGCAGAATAACTGTAGTAAACTGCCAAAGCTATCTTTCGCTTGCAGGAGCCTTCTCATGTCAGACCGCCTCCAATCCCCGTTGGGACGACTGCGCCTTGGCGTCAATATCGATCACGTGGCCACCGTGCGAAACGCCCGTGGCTCGGACTATCCCGATCCGGTGCGTGCCGCCAAACTGGCGGAAGCCGCAGGTGCCGACGGCATTACAGCGCATTTGCGCGAAGACCGCCGCCATATCCGCGACGCCGATATCGAAGCCCTCATGAACAGTCTGACCGTCCCGCTCAATTTCGAGATGGCCGCAACAGATGAAATGCAGCAAATCGCCCTAAGACATGTGCCCCACGCGGTGTGCATCGTGCCCGAGAAACGCGAAGAACGCACCACCGAAGGCGGGCTCGAAGTGGCGCGCGACGAAAACCGGATCGCCGATTTCATAGCCCCGCTTAAAGACGCCGGATGTCGGGTCTCACTCTTTATTGCCGCCGATGAGGCGCAAGTGCTGTCGGCCTCGCGCATAGGCGCCGAAGTGGTCGAATTGCACGCCGGGGCCTATTGCGACTTTCTCAGCGAAGGCCGCACGGAGGCGGCCCACGAAGAACTTGAACGCCTCCGCGCCATGTCCCAATACGGCCATTCGCTGGGATTGGAGGTCCATGCAGGCCATGGCATCACCTATGACAGTGTCGCCTCAATCGCCGCATTTCCCGAAGTGATGGAACTCAATATCGGCCATTTCCTGATTGGCGAGGCGATTTTTTCCGGCCTCGATAGCGCCATTCGCCGGATGCGGGCGCTGATGGACAAAGCCCGCGCAGACACATTCGGCGAGGGCGTTGCGTGATCCTCGGTATTGGTACGGATCTGGCCAATATTGAACGTATCCAGGGCACGCTTGACCGCTTTGGCGACCGTTTCAAAAATCGTGTCTTCACACCGACCGAGCAGGGCAAAGCCGAACGCCGCAAGGATGTGGCGGGCACCTATGCCAAACGCTGGGCCGCCAAGGAGGCATGCTCCAAAGCGCTGGGGACCGGTCTTGCCATGGGGATTTCGTGGAAAGACATGTCCGTCACCAATATGTCCACCGGCCAGCCGCAAATGACCCTGACCGGTTGGGCCAAAGAGCGACTGGCGGATATGACCCCGCCCGGACATGAGGCCGTCGTGCATGTAACCCTGACCGATGACCACCCGTGGGCGCAGGCTTTTGTGCTGATCGAAGCGCGTCCAATCGTCCGACCTTCCGATCCTTGACTAGATTGTGCAGGCAGGTCACAAGACACCCCAACCTATGAGTATTTTCAGGACCGAATTTCATGGCATCTAAGAGTTCCTCTGACGGCGGTATCGTCGAGCTTATCAAAACCATCGTCTCGGCTCTGGTGCTGGCAGGCATCATTCGAACTCTGCTGTTTCAACCGTTCTGGATCCCGTCAGGATCGATGAAAGACACACTTTTGATCGGCGACTTTTTGTTTGTGAACAAATTCGCCTATGGCTACTCAAAACACTCCTGCCCGTGGTCGCTTTGCCCGTTTTCCGGACGGATTTGGGCCGGGGAACCGGAGCGCGGCGATGTGATCGTGTTTAAACATCCCGGCGACGGAACCGTCTATATCAAACGCCTGATCGGCCTGCCCGGCGACCGCATCCAAATGCGCGAAGGCGTGCTCTACCTCAATGACCAAGAGGCCCCGCAAACCGCGATGGACCCGTTCGTGGAGGAAAAAGCCCCTCAAGGACCATTTGGCAATATCCCCAGATGCACCAACCAACCGGTGCCCATGGGCGGCGAATGCGTGAAGGCGCGGGCCTCTGAAAGCCTGCCGGGCGGTGTGACCCATAATGTCTTGGACATTGCGCCAAGCTCGGTGGACGACACGCTGGTCTATAATGTGCCCGAAGGACACTATTTCTTCGTTGGCGATAACCGCGACAATTCCTCAGACAGCCGCATTCCGCGCCAAGGGGGCGGGCTGGGCTATGTGCCGTTTGAAAACTTTGTCGGCCGCGCCGACCGCATCATGTTCTCCTCGGCAGGCTCATCAATCCTGGCATTCTGGACATGGCGCAGCGACCGCTATCTCAAGGCGATCAATTGACGCGCGCGGCTGATATTGCTCGGTTTTCCGAGGTCATTGGCCATGATTTCAAAGATGTGGGACTGCTCGAAGAAGCGCTCACACATGCCTCGTTCAACTCCGCGGTAAGCCGCGATAATCAGCGCATGGAATTTCTGGGCGACCGGGTGCTGGGCCTCGTGGTGGCAGGAAAACTGCTTGATGATGACCCGGATGCGGTCGAAGGGATCTTGGCCCCGCGCCTCAATGCCATGGTGCGCAAAGAAGCCTGCGCTGAGATCGCAGCCGAGATCGGGCTGGGCGTTTTGATGCGTATGGGGCGCTCGGAAATGCAATCGGGCGGGCGCCGCAAAACCGCGATTTTGGGCGACGCCATGGAGGCGGTGATCGCGGCCGTGTTCATTGATGGCGGATTTGACGCGGCCCGGCATATGATCTTGCGGTTGTGGCAGGATAAGTTCAGCCAAGCCCCGCAGCTGTCGGGCGATCCCAAAACCGAACTGCAAGAATGGGCGCAAGCGCGAAAGATGCAACCCCCTGAATATAAAGAGAAATCGCGACGCGGCCCCGACCATGCACCCCTGTTTGTGGTCGAAGCACGGCTCGAAAACGGCCTGCACGCAGAAGCCGAAGCACGCTCCAAACGCGCCGCACAACAATCCGCAGCAGAGCAATTGCTGCAATCGATTAAGGACCAAATATGAGCGAGACAAGATGCGGCTTTGTCGCTCTGATCGGTGAGCCCAATGCGGGCAAATCAACCCTGACCAACGCCATGGTCGGGGCCAAAGTCTCGATCGTGACCCACAAAGTCCAGACCACGCGGGCGCGCATTCGCGGGGTCGCGCTGGAGGGCGACGCCCAGCTTGTGCTTGTGGACACACCGGGGCTGTTTCGCCCGCGCCGGCATTTGGACCGCGCCATGGTGGCCGCCGCTTGGTCGGGGGCAGCGGACGCCGACATCGTGGTGTTGCTGGTGGAAGCCAATCGCGGCGTCACCGAAGGGGTGGAGGCGATCCTCGCCAGCCTCAGCGAACGCACCGATGACAAACGCCAAGTGGTGCTGGCCATCAACAAAATCGACCGCGTGTCCAGTGAGGCTCTGCTGGGCCTCAGCGAAGACCTCAACAACCGGGCCGAATTCGTGGCCACCTTCATGATCTCCGCTGAAAAAGGCCACGGTGTCCCAAAACTCAAAGAATGGCTCGGGGAAGCGCTGCCAAAAGGCCCGTGGCTCTACCCCGAAGACCAAATCGCCGATCTGCCGTTGCGCATGATCGCCGCTGAAATGACCCGCGAAAAACTGACCCTGCGTTTGCATCAGGAGCTGCCCTATCAACTGACCGTTGAGACCGAAAGCTGGGAAGAGCGCAAAGACGGCACGGTGCGCGTCGATCAGCTTATTTACGTGATGCGCGACGGCCATAAGGGCATCGTGTTGGGCAATCGCGGCGAAACCATCAAGGCAGTCTCCAAAGCCGCCCGCGCCGAATTGGGCGAGTTTTTGGGCCAAGAGGTGCATCTGTTCCTGCAAGTCAAAGTGCGGCCCAAATGGCTCGAAGAGCCGGAGCGGTACCGCGAAATGGGGCTCGATTTTTCCGATGGCAATTGAGCCGCGCCTGACCGCCGAATTTTGGGTGCACGCCTATCGCAATCGTCTCGATTTGCACAATATCCCGGTGTTTTTGCGCAAACGCGGCGACAACACGGCGGGGGCCGTTTTGATCAAGCTCAACACGCTCGACGGCCAAGCGGTGCTTTATCAGCGCGGCTTTGCCTTTGAGGGCCCGCGAGGCTGGGAAGTGCTGACTGAGGGCGAGGATGCCGCCGTTGAGGCCGCAATCGACAAACAATCGGGCTTCGATCCCGACCTTTGGGTGCTCGAAATTGAAAGTGCCACGGGCCAAACATTGCTGGATGAACCGGGTCTAAGGGACTAGGTTAATGCTATGGAATGGCGCGATGAGGGCATAATCTTATCTGTTAGAAAGCACGGCGAAACCTCTGTTATTGCAGAGGTTTTTACGTCTTTCCACGGTCGCCACGCTGGCGTGGTGCGGGGCGGCACATCGCGCAAGCTCAAACCTGTCTTGCAACCGGGGGCACAAGTGCAGGTGGATTGGTCCGCGCGGCTGGAAACCCATTTGGGTGCCTTCCGGGTGGAGCCGCTGCGCTCGCGCTCGGTGCAGGTCATGGGAAACCGCCGCGCCCTTGAAGGTCTCAACGCTGTGTGCGCCTTGGCCGGGTTTTGTCTGGGCGAGCGGGAACCGGCGGGCGGCTTTTATGATTTGACCATCGATTTGTTGGACCGGATCGGCGAGGGCGAGGATTGGCTGGCCGATTACGCCCGCTGGGAGGCGGTGCTGCTCAGCGATCTTGGCTATGGGCTGGATTTGGACACTTGCGCCTCCACTGGCCAAGACACTGATTTGATTTACGTATCTCCCAATACGGGCAGGGCGGTGTCACGCGGCGCAGGTGCGCCATGGGCTGACAGATTATTGCCACTGCCGGATTTTTTGCGCGACGGGCGCGAACAGGTCTCGCTGCCAGACGTGCTCGAAGCGCTGCGCACAACCGGTCATTTTTTTCAAAGCAGCGTGGCACCTGCCTTGGGCAAAGAAAATGTGCCCGCCGCGCGCGAACGCTTCGTGACCGCCATTCGCCGCTCTGCGCCTTAAAACCCAGAAATCCACATAAAATTGACTGGTGCATCTGCGGATTGCCCCATATCGTCCACCAAGCTGGTGCACGACCGGCGTGCCCAAGGTCTAATCAAAGACTGAAACTCGGAGGAAACCATGAAACATCTCAAAACCGCCGCTCTTGCAGCCACGATCGCCGTCTCAGGTGCCGCGGCACATGCGCAGGACGAGGCAAACTACGTTCTGGCCACAGCCTCAACCGGTGGCACATATTACCCGGTTGGCGTGGCACTTGCGACTTTGGTGAAAGTGAAGCTGCAACCCAAACAGAAGATCGGCATGTCCGCCATCAGCTCCGCAGGCTCGGGCGAAAACGTGCGCCTGATCCGTGAAGGCGAAGCACAATTTGGCATCATGCAGGGCCTCTACGGCTATTACGCCGCATCGGGCACCGGCCCGTTGGAAGAGGTCGGCCCGCAGGAAAACCTGCGCTCAGTAACCATGCTGTGGCAAAATGTGGAGCATTTCCTGGTCTCCGCCGATGCCGCTGAGACCGGCACAATGGCCGATATCGTGGCCCTCAAGGGCGAAGGCATGGCCATGGGCCGCCAGAACTCCGGCACCATCGGCTCAAACGCCACCATTCTCTCGGGCTTTGGCATCGATATTGAGACCGACTACGAACTGGTCTTTGGCGGCTACGGCCCATCTGCTGAGGCGCTGCAAAACGGTCAGGTCAAAGGTGCGGGCATCCCCGCAGGCATTCCCGTGGGCGCGATCAGCCAGCTGATGGCCTCGGCTGGCGATAAAGTGGCGCTGCTCAGCTTCACCGATGATCAAATGGCCCAAGCGGACGGCGACCGTGGATTGTGGACACCGTTCACCATTCCCGCAGGCACCTATCCGGGTCAGGACGCGGATGTGCAAACCATCGCACAGCCCAACTTTTTGGCCACAAGTGCAGATATCCCCGAAGAGCATGTCTACCAGATGACCAAAGCGGTCTATGAGAACCTGCCGTTCCTGAACGCAATCCACCCGGCGACCAAAGTGATGGCGGTTGAAAGCGCGATTGCCGGTCTGCCTTTGCCCCTGCACCCCGGTGCGGCGCGCTACTACAAGGAAGTCGGCCTCGACATTCCTGATCGTCTGATGGCGCAGTAAAACCCTCCCTGCCGGCCCCTGCATCCGCGCGGGCCGGCAATTTATTTTGTCCGGGGGGCGCACACACATGTCCGATGTCGAAAAAGACCAAGATGTCAGCAGATTGCGGACGTTTGACGGTCCTGCAAACACCATCTTGTCAGTACTGTGCTGCCTGATTGCGATCGGCCATATCTATGTGGCGTTTGACCCGGTCCTGTCCGAATTACAACGCAACGCCTTCCATTTTGCCGGATTTGCGGCACTGGCCGCAGTCCTCTACCCGATGTGGCGCAGCCCGTCCGGGCAGAGTTTCCCGGTCGCCCTGGACCTTATATTCGGCATCGCGATTGCGGCCTCTGCCGTGTGGCTCACCTTCGCGGAAAACGCGATTTACGACCGGGGGGTGAAATTTGCGCTGCCCGACTGGATTGCCGCGATCATCTGCATTTTGGGCGCCATTGAGCTGACCCGGCGGGTGGCCGGGCTGATCATCCCGATCCTGATCATCACCGCGCTCAGCTACGTGGCCTTTTGGGGCAAATTCGTGGGCGGCGTCTTCTCCTTTCCGGGCCTGACCGCTGAAACCGTCGCCTTCCGCTCGATCTTTGGCGATGACGCAATGTTCGGCACCATTGCCCGGATTTCATCGACCTATGTGTTTTTGTTTATCATCTTTGGCGCGTTCCTGCTGCGCTCCGGGGCCGGTGAATTCGTCATCAACATGGCCCGCGCCGTCGCAGGGCGCATGGTCGGCGGCCCCGGTATCGTGGCGGTTATCGCCTCCGGCCTGACCGGCACGATCTCAGGCTCGGCCGTGGCCAACACAGCCTCCACCGGCGTGATCACAATCCCGCTTATGAAACGCGCAGGATTTTCGCCCAAATTCGCAGGCGGGGTCGAAGCCGCCGCCTCCACAGGGGGCCAGCTTATGCCACCCATTATGGGCGCAGGCGCCTTCGTCATGGCCAGCTTCACCCAAATCCCGTACGAGACTATCGTGGCCGTCGCCGCACTCCCCGCGCTGCTCTATTTCCTGTCCGTGGCGTTTTTCGTGCGCATAGAAGCCCGCCGCCACGACCTGCCACCCATGCCCGCCGAGGGCCAGACCCTCGCCTCCGCCTTCAAAGAGGGCGGTGCCAGCTTCTTTGTCCCGATCTGCACCCTGATCGGGCTGCTGATTGTCGGGTTTACCCCCACATATGCCGCCGTATTTGGCATTTTGGCCGTGATTGCATCAAGCTGGCTGACCCGCAATCCAATGGGCCCGACCGCGATATTCGAGGCCTTCGTGATGGGCACCAAAGGCATGGTGCTGACCGCCGTGCTGCTGTGCTCGGTGGGGCTGATCGTCAACGTGATCGCCACCGCCGGGATCGGCAACACATTCAGCCTGATGATCACCAGCTGGGCTGGGGGCAATATCCTGATCGCCATTGTGTTGATCGCCCTTGCCAGCCTGATCTTGGGCATGGGCCTGCCGGTGACAGCGGCCTATATCGTGCTGGCCACGCTCTCGGCACCGGCGCTGTCGGGTATGATCAGCGACCAGTTCGTGATCGAACAATTGGCAAGCGGCAATCTGGCTGAGACCGCCCGCACGGTCCTGCTCTTTGGCGTGCCCGAGCAGGCAGAATTGCTGGCCGGTGAGCTGACCCGCGACCAAGCCACCAGCCTAATCCGGTCGCTTCCGTTGGAAATCGCCGCCCCGTTGCGCGATATGGTGGTGCCGCAAAACGTGGCCATAACAGCACTTTTATCGGCCCATATGATCATCTTTTGGCTCAGTCAGGACAGCAATGTCACACCGCCCGTGGCCCTTGCAGCCTTCACAGCCGCGGCCATCGCCAAAGCGCCCGCCATGGCTACAGGCGTGGCCAGTTGGAAGCTGGCCAAAGGGCTCTATATCGTGCCGGTCCTGTTTGCCTATACACCACTTTTGTCAGGCAATTGGCCCGAGATGATCCGCGTTTTCGTGTTTGCGGTGGTGGGCGTTTACGCGCTCTCGGCGGCCATTCAGGGCTGTATGGAAAAGCCGTTTGGATTGATCATGCGCGCGCTCAGCCTGATCGCGGGGCTGGCATGTTTGTGGCCGGGGATGATCGCAATCAATCTTGCCGGCGCGGTCGCGGTGCTTGCGCTTTTGGCATGGAATATCAAAATCACCCGGCGCGCTCAGGCCGCGATTACGCCAACCTAAAGCGGTTTGCTTTTTACGTGAGACCCAATGCACCACCTAACGCGTTGAAACTTTGATTTCAGAAAGCCTTAGATGGTTCCGGGTTTAAAGCGGAGGAGCGCTCTAATTGCGCTTTGGCTCCAAAAGCCGCCGTGCAATCACCTGCGCTTGTATCTCCGCCGCCCCCTCGAAGATGTTCAAAATACGCGCATCACACAAGATCCGGCTAATGGGATATTCCAGCGCAAAACCGTTGCCGCCATGAATTTGCACACCATTATCCGCCGAGGACCACGCAATCCGCGCCCCCAACAACTTGGCCATGCCCGCCTCCAGATCGCATCTGCGCCCCTCATCCTTTTCGCGGGCAGAATAATAGGTAAGCTGGCGCGCCACCATGATCTCGGCGGCCATCAGCGCCAGTTTGGAGGCCACACGCGGGAACTCCACAATCGATTTGCCGAACTGCTTGCGATCCACCGCATAGGCAAGGGCGGTCTCCATCGCATTTTGCGCAACCCCAATGGCGCGCGCCGCCGTTTGAATGCGCGCACTCTCAAATGTCTGCATCAATTGGCGAAAGCCTTGGCCTTCTGCTTGCCCAAGCAGGTTCTCCGCCTTGACCTTGAAGCCGTCAAAGCCCAACTCATACTCCTTCATGCCCCGGTAGCCCAAAACCTCGATCTCGCCGCCGCTCATACCATCCGCCGGGAAGGGCTCGACTGCGCTTCCGCGCGGCTTTTCAGCCAAAAACATCGACAAGCCCGTGTGATTGGTCGTCTCAGGATCGGTCCGCGCCAGCAAAGTCATCACATCCGCTCGCGCCGCATGGGTGATCCACGTCTTGTTGCCGGTCACCACATAATCATCGGCCTCGCGCACCGCGCGGGTCCGAAGCGCCCCCAAATCAGAGCCGGTATTGGGCTCGGTAAAAACCGCCGTTGGCAATATCTCCGCCGAGGCGATCTTGGGCAACCACTGGTGCTTTTGCGCTTCGGTGCCGCCACACAGGATCAGTTCGGCTGCAATCTCAGATCGGGTGCCCAGAGAGCCCACACCGATATAGCCGCGCGACAATTCCTCTGACACCACACACATGGCCGTCTTGGACATGCCAAACCCACCATATTCCTCAGGAATGGTCAGCCCGAAGACGCCCAACTCGCCCATCTCGGTGATCAGGTCCATGGGGATCAGCTCATCTTTAAGATGCCAGTCATGGGCAAACGGCACGACCTTATCGTCCGCAAACCGGCGGAACTGGTCGCGGATCATGTCGTAATCCTCGTCCATGCCCAAAGCGCCCACCGACGGGGCTGCGCCGCGCTCCACCATCAAGGCGACCAGACGACGATGCGCGCTTGGCGTATTTCCGGTGGCAATCAAGGCGCGCACAGGGGCGGTTTTGCGCGCCTCCACGTCCTCAATCCCCAAATCGGACAAGCGTACGGTTTCCGTCTGAGACATGGGAATGCCGGCAAAAACTTGCGCCGCATATTCGCCGCAAGCGATCCCCATGACCAACTCTTCCACCTGACCAAACGCGCCCTTGGTCTGCAAATCACGGGCCCATGCCAACATTTGGCGCAAGGCCTCCACATAAGTGGCAAACCAGGCCAGTCCGTGGGCCTCAAATTGATGGGTCTCCAATGCTTCGGCGTTGATCTTACCGGCGTTGATCACCCGCGCCGCAACCGCCTCGCGGGCCTCCTCAAACAGTGTCTCAACAACGGCCAACGTGTGTGCGGTCAGGGTGATCACGTCAGAGCCACCACTGACCTTGGCCGCATCCTCAACGGATTTGATCGGAGAATTCATACCAAAATACCTTTCACTTTGACGCGATGCGACATGTATTGCTGCGACTGCGAAATATCTAGCGCGGCCCGCGCAACCCGTCAAGCACCGTTGCGCAATAATACTACATATATGTCTATATAAGTGAAATTTTATTAGTGTTGTGATGACGGCAATGTTTCGTCATGACGGAGCCATGACGATTTTCCAGACCATCACCGCCGAATTTGGCCCCTATGCGCTCTATATGGCCTTTGCGGTGATGTTTTTGGGCGGATTTGTCAAAGGCGTGGTCGGGTTTGCGCTGCCGATGATCACCATCAGCGGTGTGGGCTCGTTTATGAGCGTGGATATGGCGGTTTTGGCCCTGCTGATCCCGGGGCTGGTCAGCAATTTGTGGCAGGGCTTGCGCGCGGGGATTTTGTCAGCGCGCGGGCTTTTGGTGAAATACTGGCGGGTATTTTTGATCCTGCCGGTAGTATTGGCCGTGGCCGCGCAGGTGTTCACCCGCATGAGCGAAACCGCTCTGTTCGTGCTGTTGGGCGTTATCGTTTGCACATTTGCGCTGCTGGAGCTGACCGGATTTCGCGGCAAATTAAGCGGTCCCACCCCAAAATTGGAGATGGTGACCGCCGCCGCATCCGGCATCACAGGCGGCCTCAGCGGTGTGTGGGGGCCACCGGTAATGATGTATTTGATGGCCAAAGACATCGCCAAATCAGAGTTCGTGCAAACCATGGGGCTGGTGTTTTTGATCGGCGCCATCGTGCTTAACCTCAGCCATATCAACTCGGGCCTGCTCAACCCGGTCTCCGCCCCGTTTTCGGCCCTGATGCTGATCCCGTCACTGCTGGGCATGTGGCTTGGAACCCGCGTGCAAGACCGGTTGGATCAAACGAAATTCCGCCGCGCCACTTTAGTCGTTTTGTTGCTGGCCGGGATGAACCTGCTCAGGCGCGGCCTGATGTAACCCCCAAAACCCCCAAACCAGAGGGGTCAAATACATGGGAAACTGAAACAGCGCCACAAATAGCGCGAATTGCGGATCATGGGGCAGGGCGGCCAGATAAATCGCCACAGTCCGGTTGCCCCAGACCAGCCCCAACGTCCCGGCGCTGTCATGCCCAAAGCGGCGCTTGCAGGCGGCATAGACCGCGAGATTGACGCCCATGTTGAATATAAAAACCAGCGCCAGCACCGCCAAAGCCCGCGCGGGATCGGCCAAAATGGTCGCCCCCACCCCGTCAAACAGCGGGATCACAAACAAAATCATGCCCAAAGTGGCCACCCCGTCAAAGGTCAGCTTGTTGCGATCCACCCGCGCAGGGCCGACCACAGCGCGAATGGCGATGCCAATGGCCAGACCGCCCGCCACCATCAGCCCCAGTCTTTGGGCCAGTAAAATGGGCGAGATGGGGGCCGCCTCGGGCAGGAAGACGGCCACCAGCAACGGGCCAATCATGGGCGTTAGAATCGTCGCCACCAAAGTGGTCTCCAGCGCCAGACGCGCATTGAACCCCAAAATAAAACAGAGCCCCGCGGCCGAGGCGATAGGGGGCGCTGCCGCCAACAAGATCAGCGAGGCGTGGTCGGTCTCGGACAGTCCAAGCGTGCCGCTGACAGCCGCGTAAAGGCATGCGGTCAGAGGCATGATCAGCAAGGCCAGCCCCACCGATCGCACCAGCGCTTTGGGCCGAACCGCCTCCTGCGCGATCGCGGCCAGATCAAGCCGCGCCATGGACAGACCTAAAACCATAGAGACCAAGGCGGGCAGGGCAGGCCGAATGGCTGAGGACAACTCAGGCAAAAACAGCGCCGCCACACAGCCTACAGCCAGCACAAGACGCGCATGTCGCCCAAGCTCATGGAGGAAATTCGAAATCATCGCGCTCAGGTTAGGCAAACCCACGTCAAAGAACAAGCGGTTATGCGCCGCCCGGCCGGAATACGGGCGGTCATACCCTCTACTGGGTCACCGCCACCACCCCTCTTGATGCTCCGCAACAACGGCACCGCCATGCCGCTAAAACGCCCCATCGCCGGACCACAACCTCCGCGACCGGGCACCGCCTCCACACCTCTCGATGTTCCGCAACAACTACTCCGCCATACCGCCAAAACTCCCCATCGCCGGGCCACCACCTCCACGAACCGGGGCACACCCCCACACCTTTCAATGTTCCCCAAATATCCATA
>CAKZTM010000040.1 GCA_937920555.1 uncultured Paracoccaceae bacterium
TGCGCCTCTTCTTTGGAGCGCATGGACCGCGTTTCCCCCTTGGCCACGTCAAAGAGCCGTGTTTCTTGATCAATCGACCCACCGTCTTCCAGAATGGCAATCTGACGTTTGGCTTCATAATCAATGGCTTGCTGAATGAACCTCATGGAGTTCATATTCTTGATCTCACAGCGAGTGCCCAAATCATCAAAGTTTTGGCTCGCCTGATATTTCTCATATTGACCGGGCTTGCAGACCGACACATTCACATCCGCCCGCATGGAGCCTTCCTGCATGTTGCCGTCGCAGGTGCCCAAATAGCGCAAGATTTGACGCAGCTTGCCAACATAAGCCGCCGCCTCTTCGGGGCCGCGAATATCGGGACGGGACACGATCTCCATCAGCGCCACGCCCGTGCGGTTCAGGTCCACAAAAGACAACGTGGGGTCCATGTCATGCACAGACTTACCCGCATCCTGCTCCAAATGGATGCGCTCAACGCGCACGCGTCGCCGCACGCCGGGTTCCAAATCCACCAAAATTTCCCCTTCACCCACAATCGGGTGGTAAAGCTGGGAAATCTGATAGCCCTGCGGCAAATCGGGATAGAAGTAATTCTTGCGGTCAAAACGCGAGTAAAGATTGATCTCCGCATTCAGACCCAGACCCGTGCGCACCGCCTGTTCCACACAATATTCATTCACCACCGGCAACATGCCGGGCATTGCCGCATCGACCAAAGACACGTTGGAATTGGGCTCGGCACCAAACTGCGTGGACGCGCCGGAAAAGAGCTTGGAATTGGAGGTAACCTGCGCGTGGACCTCCATGCCGATTACCAGTTCCCAGTCGCCCTTGGCGCCCGCGATCACTTTGGGTTTGGGTTCAGTATAGCTCAACTCGGTCATGGTCACGTCCAGCTCAATTGGATTGCGTAACCGCTATAAGCCGATGCTCAGAGTGCGGCAAGCACTAGTGCGGCTGATTTCGCGCAGAAGTTCGCACGGCCCGGGCGCGCCCGAGGGCAGGGTGCTTAAAGCCCGCGTGCCTGGGCCTGTTCATCCGTGACCGCAAGTGCATCGGAAAAACGGGTCATATCCCATTCTAAAACCCGCGCTTGCCCGTGTCTGTCCACGAAATCAAAGACAAAACGGTCAGCCGCGCGCATCTGCGCTTTCAGGGCCGTGGCCGCATCGCCCGTAAAACTGCATGTGCCTCCGGAAAGGCAGCGATCCTTGCCAAACGCCCAAATGGCCGCGCCGTCTTTCTCAAGCCGAAATCCGCTCTCAGAAAAGGTGGTCCCTTTCTCAATGCCAAATTCGACACGGTTGTCAGGGGTGATAAATGCAAACATCGCCGCGAAATTGGGCCGGGGCGAGAACACATCCACATAGCGCAGATAACAGCGCTCCTCGGTCACGTCGCCGGTTTGGCGCTCGTCACACATGCTGTCCCAAAGACCAAAGGGCTTGTGATGGGTGATTTTCCACTCGCCGGGCGTGTCGCGCCCCGCGCGGTCTTGGGCAGAGGCCGTGGTCGCAATCATCAGGAGGGCAAGAGCCAAACGCATTGTGAATTCCTTTTTTCACCTTCCTAGCCCAACACGTGGGCCGGGGTGGAATCACGTTCGCTTTATCTGTCCTTGAGCCCTACCGCCCGCCGCTCACATCAAGCGTGGCCCCGGTCACATAAGAGGCGGCGTCTGACATGAGCCACACGATCGTCTGAGCAACCTCATCGGCGGTTCCGGCCCGCTTGACGGGGATTATATGCGCCAGTTTTTGCACCCGGTCGGGCTGTCCACCCTTGGCGTGAATGTCTGTCGCAATGATGCCGGGCCGAATGCCGCAAACGCGGATTCCTTCCTCGGCATTTTCCAGCGCAAGCCCGCGTGTCAGCGTGTCGATCCCGCCCTTGGTGGCAGCATAATCGATATATTGATGGGATCCGCCCGCAGTCGCGGCGATGGAAGAGATATTGACAATAACACCGCCCGCACCGTCATACCGCCGCGCCATTCTGCGCACCGCATGACCCGCCGCAAGGATGGCACCGGTCAGATTGACGCCAATAACCTGTCCGATACGCTCCGCTGTCATATCCTCAACACGCGATGTGGGGGCCACTATGCCCGCATTATTCACAAACGCATCAAGCTTGGAAAAACTCGCATCAAAAGTCTGGAACATCTGGGCAATCTCGCCAGGATTGCCCATGTCGCCGCGCAACAAAACCGCCTGGCCGCCGGCCGCACGAACCTGCTCTGCGGTCTTTTCCGCACCGGCCACGTCACTGCGAAAGCCAATGCCAACATCATAGCCGTTTTGAGCCGCCAGCACAGCGGTTGCCGCACCAATGCCCGCAGATGCGCCGGTGATCAAAACGGTCGGTCTGATGTCCGCCATGTCAGTCTCCTGTTTCGCCGCCACGCCGTTAGGCCGCCAATATGCGCTCGACCATCTCGCGGGCATCCTTGGACAAATCCGGCGTTGCCGCCATGCGCTGTAATTGCGCCCGCATCAACTCTTGGCGCCCAGCGTCGTAAAGCCGCCAGCTTTCAAATGCCGTTGTCAGACGCGCCGTGGTTTGCGGATTGAGCGGGTCGAGTTTCAGCAACCAATCGGTCACAAAGGCATAACCGGCACCATCCTTGCGGTGAAACCCGGCCGGATTTCCAAACGCAAATGAGCCGATAAGCGCACGGTACCGATTTGGTGTTTTCCACGTGAAATCAGGATGCTGTGTCAGGCTCTTCACAACATCCAGCGCCCGGTCAGCCTTGGTGCCGCCGCCCTGAAGGGAAAACCACTTGTCCAATACGTTCGGATTTGTGTGCCAGCGCTTGTGGAAGACCGCCAAAGCCTCCTTGGCATTTCCCCAATGAACCAATTGGCTGAGTGCAGAAATGCTGTCTGTCATGTTGTCAGCATTCGCAAATTGCGCAGACGCGGCCTTGTTGTGAGGATCAATGGCCGACATCAGGCTCAACGCGCGGTTTTTAAGCGACCGCCGCCCAGCGCTCGCCGCATCTGGCGCGTAGGCCCCCAAAGCCCCGTGACCGTCATAAAGCGCCTGAAGCTGGTCCCCCAACCGGTGCGCCAGTGCGGCGTAAAGCGCCTCGGACTTTTGCGCAATGAGATCCGGGTCAGGTGTCAGACCGATAGCATGAAGGGTCTGGGCAACCTCATCCTCCGATGGGATGCCAAGAACCATCGCCTTGAAGGCCGGATCAACCGAACCATCTGCGGCCAAATTCGCCAGCGCATCCAGATAGACCGGGTCCGCGTCAGCCCCTTCGGCAACCATGGCCACAAGCGTATCCAGCCCCAATTTGTGTCCCGCCTCCCAGCGGTTGAACGGGTCGCTGTCATGGGCCAGCAAAAGCGCGCGATCAGCAGAGGACAGCTCTTGCACCAACTTAACCGGCGCCGAGAAGCCCCGAAACAGCGAGGCCACAGGCCTGCTCGGCATGTCGAACGTAAATGTCTGCGTCTCTTGGCTCAGCTCAATCAGCCCCGGTGTGCCAATCTCAGCGCCATCGGCCTGCAAAAACCCGTAAGCCATAGGAATAACCTGCGGCTTTTTCGTGGGTTGACCGGGGGTGGGCTTGGTCTTTTGCGTAAGCGTCAGACTGTAGGTGCCGTCCTCGTAATGCTCCTGCGCCGTTACCTCAGGCGTGCCCGCTTGGGCGTACCACTGGGCGAAATGCGACAGATCGCGCCCGGTTGTGTCCTCAAACACCTTGATCCACTGCTCAATAGTGCAGGCTTGCCCGTCATGGCGCTCAAAATATAAATCCGTGCCGCGACGGTATTGTTCTGGCCCAATCAAACTGTGCAGCATGCGGATCACTTCCGCACCTTTCTCATAGACCGTCGCGGTGTAGAAATTGTTGATCTCTATATATTCTTCCGGCCGTACCGGATGGGCGAGGGGCCCGCCATCCTCTTGGAACTGCCGCGCACGTAGCTGTTTGACATCGCTGATGCGCTGCACCGCCTCGGACCGCTCATGGGCTGAGAATTGCTGGTCGCGAAATACCGTCAACCCCTCCTTGAGGCAAAGCTGAAACCAGTCGCGACAGGTGATCCGGTTGCCGGTCCAATTGTGGAAATACTCATGGGCGATAATCCCCTCAATCAGCGCATAATCCGTATCCGTGGCAGTTTCCGGGCTGGCCAGCACATATTTGGAGTTGAAAACATTCAGCCCCTTATTCTCCATCGCCCCCATGTTGAAATCATCCACCGCCACGATCATGAACAGATCAAGATCATACGCGCGCCCGTAAGCCTGCTCGTCCCAAACCATCGACCGTTTGAGACTGTCCATGGCATAGGCGCATTTGTCCTCGTCGCCGGGACGCACATAAATCTTCAAATCCACCTTGCGACCCGACATGGTTGTGAATGTGTCGTCAAAACTGACCAAATCCCCCGCCACCAGCGCAAACAGATAGGCAGGCTTGGGCCACGGGTCATGCCACTGCACAAACCCATCACCTTGCGCCGTAAGATTGCCGTTGGACAACATCACCGGCACATCCCCCTCGATGCGCACCGAAAACACCGACATCACATCCGGGCGGTCCGGGTAATAGGTGATCTTGCGAAACCCTTCCGCCTCACACTGGGAACAATACATGCCCTTTGACATGTAAAGCCCCTCAAGGGCGGTATTGGCGGCAGGATCAATCTCGACCTCCGCCTCCCATATAAACGGCCCGTCAGGAAGGTGCGCCGCATTCAGGCTGAGCCCCGCAGCATCCACCGTGAGCTTGTCCATCACATCCGCACCATCAATGGCAGCGCTCAGCAGTTTCAGCTCCACGCCGTCCAGCGCCAAAGCCTGCTTGGTGTCGCCTGCGCGCGCCGGATTGGCCCGAAAAGCAATTCTGGCCAATACGCGGGTGGATGAGGCGGCCAGCCGAAATGTCAGATCGACCTGATCCACCAGATAGGCGGGGGGCTGATACTCCGATAGGCGAATGGTGGGGGATATGTCGGTGCGCATGATAGGCCCTTTACGACGGAACGAAACTGGCGCCAGCTTACGGGATCGCAATCGGAATTGCTCTAGGAAATTGGTGCTGTGTGCGATAGGAGACCGAAGATTTCATCAAGAGGACGGGTTATGGACCGAGTTGCGTTGAGCGGCCTGAGTGTTGCGACTGAATTTCAGTCATTCGTGGAACATGACGCCTTGCCCGGCAGCGGTGTCTCGGCGGCGGAGTTTTGGGACGGTCTGGCCGGATTGGTTGCCGATTTTGGCCCGCGCCGAAACGCTCTTTTGGCCCGACGTGAAGACCTCCAGCGCCAGATTGATGCATGGCACGACGCCCA
>CAKZTM010000041.1 GCA_937920555.1 uncultured Paracoccaceae bacterium
GCTACCAACCAAATCGTGCGCATCATCGTAACTCCTCTTTCAGGCAATCCCCCGCATCAATATATATGCGGATGCTTAGGCGGCGGTGCCTTGCGCCCCTTGCCCGGGCGGTCTGCCCAAGGCCGGTACCCTCTGCTCTTCCAGCGGCCATGTCTTGCGGCCACATCGTAGCTCATATCCGAAAAACTATATGTCGCGTCACGACTGATCGCCAGAACAGCCGCCAATAACTGGTTGTCTTGCGACAAAATCTCATCATGTTCGAACGCGAAGGCCTGAATGCCGTTCAAATCATGACGGTCAGCCAGAACCTCCAGTTCGTCGATCGCGGGGGCCGGAACACTCTCAGCCATTCGAGCAGACATCAGCGCAACCGACAGGGCAACAAGTAACTTGCGGGTCATAAATATCTCCAAAGTAATGCATTAAGTACACTCCGCAACCTAAAGCAGCAATTCAGATCGGTAAAGCGCAAGGTGACGAACTCAATTCCCTAACAGCGCATCGCCCACATTTGACAGGTCTTGGCCAAAGCCCCGGATAGTCTCGCAGCCCGACAGCCCGACCACGCTGAGAAGTATTAATACAGTTGCAATTCGTTTCATGGCTCATGCCCCTCGTTTTTGTTCGCCCCAAAACTACCATGGCTATGGGCACCGTCAACGACGTAGATCGCGTGCGGTATCACATCTGGCCGCCGGTATTTGCCCTAATTTTTCTTAGTCGAGTCACATTTTGGTAATTTTTCGCGTCCATAAACATCCTCAACAGATAACGAGTTAACGGAGTAAACGACCATGAAACGTGAAGGTTTTGATTTCGAGACAAGCACTGAAGTAACAGAAAAGGTGAACGGCATGCTGAACAAAATTCTCTTTCGCCAGTCCAAGAACAAGGCGCCACGTGTTGCCAAAAACGTAAAAATTCCAGCCGCACTGATGGGCGACGACTTCTTCGCTGGCTGCTAACCCCTACCGCCATCGCGAGACAAAACAGGCGCAGCTGCCCCCGCTGCGCTTTTTTTGTACCTGCCCCTATTTTGCGGGCAAGCACCGCCCAAATCACCACACAAGCGCCCCGCGGGATAGCCCGGCACCAACCTGACCAACGCCCCCACCCGGCTTTGGCTGTCAGCCCGTCCCAGCCCCAGTGACTAAAATCACAGAAAAACACAGCCTGACCCATTATTCCTTTTGAAACATTCAGGAGGGACTAATGTTTTCAGTCGATCTTTTGGGATATATCGCAGGCATTTTTCTTCTGCTCATGGCATCCATGAAATCCGTAACTTATATGCGCGCGTTCAATGTCGCAGGCAATCTAACCTTTATCCTATATGGATACTTGGCGGAGGTATGGCCGGTGTTGTTTCTCAATACCGCGATGCTACTGTTGCACGTTTACAGGCTCGCCTATCCGGCTCAGGCCACGCCTCCCGGCAAGGCCGCCGCATCCTCTTAGACACGGAAATTCACAAATACGTGAAAACGCTGCAAATAATCAGCATTTCTGCATTATTTTGTTGCATTAATCATTTTCTTGGTATAAAAAAGTTGGGACGAAGCGGAGGTCGTAACTCTACTTCGTCCCAGATGAGAGAGCTTTGAGTGACGCTAACCGGGGGTGGGGGCAAAAACCTGGCAGCGTCGAGTGTGTTAACAAGCTCGTGTCACCCTTCTGATTATTTCGTTTGACCGAATTCGGGCGCAATTGCGGCAGAATGGAGGCGAGAGCCTTGA
The DNA here is from genome assembly GCA_937920555.1 of uncultured Paracoccaceae bacterium. Classification (GTDB taxonomy): domain Bacteria; phylum Pseudomonadota; class Alphaproteobacteria; order Rhodobacterales; family Rhodobacteraceae; genus CAKZTM01. The sequence goes on from CAKZTM010000041.1 coordinate 1,740, forward strand.
CCAAACGTCAACTTGTTGTTTGATCAAAACCCATCACCTTCACACAAACCCTCAAATTTACAATGTGTTGGCCGACGCATATTTCGTCTGCCCTGCAACGTTGAGCTGGCAATTGCCAAGCTCGACCAGGGCGTCAAACGCGCCGCTCATTTCGAAGTTCGCGACAGTTTGATCGCCAAACCGAACACCAAAATTGGACACGCCCATCATTTCCTCGAAAAACAACAAGTCGCGCCCTTCAATCCGAAGATCGATGGTGCCTGCCTCACTGGACACTTGCTGACTAGGCACGCGCCAAGGGGTCTGCGTGCCAAACTGTACGATCAGGTCATAGCCGCTAGTGCGACCATCGGTCTGCCACTGAGGGTTAGAGACGACCAAACGGGGGGTCTGCTGGTTTCGTTGAAATCCAAGGGATACTTGTGTGCCGCCGGGCCAATAGGCCGACGCCTGACAAAAGCTGCGACCGTCCTCAATAACCCGAATGGACCAATCGCCCACGTCTTTCCATAAAACGGCCTGAGGATCTGCGGCTGATGCAGGAACGGCAATAGCAGTTGCGGCAAGGCATGCGGTAATAAACTCGATACGCATAATAATACTCCAGAACTAAAAACTAACGGGCAAAACCTACCGCAGGTTTCTTACAAAACAAATTACGAAGCCAAAACGCTAAATATTTGCCGTTCACTGTGTCCCAAGCGCAACCACCGGGAACTGCGTCCAGTTAGGTCAAATCACCCTTAAGGAGAGCTTAACGACAGACTTTCCGAACACAAAACCCTTGGCAGATCCTGGGCCGAGCCTTGTGGCTTATGCACAAAAAAAGGCGGGCCAAATTGCGCCCGCCTGACTTCATATCCAAGGTAATTAGGCTGCCTTTGAAACAGCCTCCGCTTGGGCCTGTGCTTGGGCCTTGCGCTCGGATTCTTCTCTGCTGAGCGCCACAGACGTTCTGACGCCGCGTCGCACAAATTCAATCATTCCCTTGACGGCTCGTTCGGTAGGTTCGATGCCTGCGCACATCAACACTTCACGCCCGTCGCGAGACCGAGCCCAGCGCGCGATAACCTCGGCGCCGTTTCCGTATTTCTTGTCATCCGCAATTGCATCATCGAGTGCTGCCAATACAACGGCTGCAAACATTTTTTGGGCGCGACCGCCTTGATCCTTGTCAAAAGCAGCAGAGTCCATATCGTCGAACATACACGTTCCCCATCATTCGATTCTTGTCATAATCAGACCGTAAATATGACGTTTTGTTGACACTTCAGGCAGGTCACTTAACACATATCAGCCATGCGCCAAATGCATACCCAGCAATATTTGAACCAGAACCATCAAGTTTTGGCGGTTATTCGTCCCTATCGTTAAAAATTCCTTAACGATATCAAAGCGATGGAAAACATCCGGCGGCAAACCGCCGAAAGGCAATTAATTCGCCCTTCGAAGCTATAATTTTGGCCTAACGTAGCGTAACTACCATTTTTCTCTGGTAATTTTACGTTTCAGCGATTTCGAGAAGAAGATCCTTGGCATCTACTTGCGCTCCAGCTGTCACATGGACGCTGCCAACCACCCCGTCATATTCGGCATGGATGCCCGTTTCCATCTTCATCGCCTCGATCGTCAAAAGAAGATCGCCACGGCTTATCTTTTGTCCCTCGCTTACAGCCACATTTGCGATAACACCCGGCATAGGTGCGGGGACATGTGCAGGGTTGTCGGTATCCGCTTTTGGCGTCTTTCGCACACCTGCCACCACCGAGCGATCCGGCACACTGATTTTTCTGGGCTGGCCGTTAAGCTCGAAAAACACCCGAACCAAACCGTCCTCATGGGCTTCACCAACCGCTTGCAGCCGGATTTCAAGGGTTTTACCGGGATCAATCTCAGCGCTTATCTCATCACCGGCTTCCATGCCGTAAAAGAACGCCTTTGTGGGCAATGTGCGCACCGGCCCGTAAACCTGATGCCGCTCGGCATAATCGGAAAACACTTTGGGATACATAAGCGCGCCGCAAAGGTCTTCATCATCAATCTCCAAGCCCTCAAACTGCGCTGACAGCTCAGCTCTGACCGCTTCAAGATCAACCGGAGGCACAACCGAGCTGGGCCGCACCTCGATGGGTTTTTCACCTTTGAGAACTTTGCTTTGAAGCGCCTTTGGCCAACCACCCGGGGGCTGTCCCAGCGCCCCTTTCATCAAATTCACAACCGATTCTGGAAACGCCACATCCGTATCAGGATCTTCAACATCCGCTCTGGTCAGCCCTTGGCTCACCATCAAAAGGGCCATGTCGCCAACCGTTTTCGAGGACGGCGTCACTTTGGGTATGTCACCGAACATCTGGTTCACATCCGCATAGGTTCGCGCCACATCGTCCCAGCGCCCGTCCAGTCCCATGGATTTGGCCTGCGCTTTGAGGTTGGTAAACTGACCACCGGGCATCTCATGAAGATACACTTCTGACGCGGGCGCGCCCAGGCCGGTCTCAAACGCCGCATAGAGTTTGCGCACCCCTTCCCAATAATCGGAAATTTCGCGGATCCGCTCCACAGACAAGCCCGTATCGCGATCCGTGTGGCGCAAAGCCTCAACAACTGAGCCAAGGCAAGGCTGTGATGTCCCGCCAGAAAACGCATCCATGGCCAGATCAACCGCATCCACACCCGCCTCAGCAGCAGCAAGAATGGAGGCCCCCGCCACGCCAGACGTATCATGTGTGTGGAAATGAACCGGCAGTCCGGTCTCCGCCTTCAGCGTCTTGACCAAAGGCCCCGCGGCCGTGGGCTTCAAAAGCCCGCCCATGTCTTTGAGCCCCAGAATATGCGCGCCTGCATCTTTCAGCTCACGCGCCAGCCCGACATAATATTTCATGTCGTATTTGGAGCGCTCCGGATCACGGTAATCGCCAGTGTAGCAAATTGACCCTTCACAGAGCTTGCCTTTGCTGATCACCGCATCCATCGAGAGACGCATATTCTCAACCCAGTTGAGACTGTCAAAAATGCGGAACAGATCGATACCGCTGTCAGCGGCGCGGTGAATGAACTTCTCCACCACATTATCCGCATAGTTGGTATATCCAACGCCGTTTGAGCCACGAAACAGCATCTGGGTCATAACATTTGGCATGGCGGCGCGCAGGTCTCTCAGCCTCTGCCAAGGGCATTCCTGCAAGAACCGGTAGGCCACATCGAAGGTCGCCCCACCCCAACATTCGACGCTGAACAATTGCGGCAGATTTCGCGAATAGGCCGGAGCCACATTGATCATATCAATGGAGCGCATTCGGGTGGCCAGCAGGGACTGGTGCCCGTCGCGCATGGTGGTGTCGGTCAAGAGCAGTTGTTTTTGCTCCAACATCCAGTTTGCAACCGCCTCCGGTCCCTTCTCAATCAGCAGATCGCGGGTGCCCGGTGGAGGGGTCTGGACCTGAAGTTTGGGCGGCTTGGGCGGACGCACATCCGCAGGCAGTGGAGGCGTACCTTTGGTTTCCGGGTGGCCGTTCACGGTCACGTCCGCAAGATAAGTCAAAACACGGGTCGCACGGTCCCGGCGCGGCGTAAACTCAAAAAGCCCCGGCGTCGTGTCGATAAATTTGGTGTGGTAAGTGTTGTCGAGAAAACTGGGGTGCTTGAGCAGGTTCTCCACAAACGCGATGTTGGTCGAAACGCCTCTGATCCGAAACTCCCGCAGCGCCCGGTCCAACCGCGCAATCGCCATCTCGGGCGTTGGCGCCCAAGCGGTCACCTTCTCCAGCAAACTGTCGTAAAAGCGGGTAATGACAGCACCAGAATAAGCAGTGCCGCCATCAAGACGGATGCCAAACCCGGTCGCCCCACGATAAGCGGTGATGCGGCCATAATCCGGAATAAAGTTATTGGCAGGGTCTTCGGTTGTGATCCGGCATTGAATGGCGTGACCGCGCAACGCAATCTCGTCTTGCGATCCAACTCCGATCGCATCCCAAAGCGGCTTGCCCTCAGAGACCAGAATTTGGGCGCGAACGATATCGATCCCGGTCACTTCCTCAGTGACAGTATGCTCAACCTGAACGCGCGGATTGACCTCAATGAAGAAAAACTCATTGGTGTCCATGTCCATCAAAAACTCGATGGTTCCGGCACATTCATAATTCGCGTGGCGGGCGATTTTCAAACCCAGCTCACAAATCTCAGCCCGTTGTTTCGCATCCAGATAGGGCGCCGGTGCGCGCTCAACCACTTTTTGGTTGCGCCGCTGCACTGAACAATCGCGCTCCCAAAGGTGGACGATATTGCCGCTACTATCGCCAAGAACCTGCACCTCTACGTGACGCGCACGTTTCACCAGACGCTCAAGATAACCTTCGCCATTGCCAAAGGCCGCTTCCGCTTCCCGGCGACCCTCAAGCACTTTGTCTTCCAACTCATCAGCATTGAGGATCGGGCGCATACCACGCCCCCCACCACCCCAAGAGGCTTTGAGCATCAACGGGTACCCGACCTCATCGGCCATCTTGCGCACGGCCGCCATGTCCTCGCCGAGCACCTCAGTGGCGGGCACCACGGGCACACCCGCTTCAATCGCGGCCCGGCGCGCAGATGCTTTATCGCCCAGCATCCGCATCGTTTCAGCCTTTGGTCCAATGAATGTGATACCCGCTTCACCGCACGCATCGACGAAATCGGGGTTCTCGGACAACAGTCCGTAACCGGGGTGAATGGCGTCCGCACCAGCGGATTTGGCAACCCTGATAATCTCTGGGATCGACAGATAGGCTTCAACCGGTCCAAGCCCCTCACCGATCAGATAGGCTTCATCCGCTTTGAACCGGTGGAGGCTGAGCTTGTCTTCCTTGGCATAGACAGCGACCGTCTTTTTACCCAGCTCGTTGGCAGCCCGCATGACCCGAATTGCGATCTCTCCACGATTTGCGATCAGGATTTTGCGGAATTCGGCCATGTGTCACCTCAAAGATTATGAATTTGCCGAAGTCATACTGAGCCGCTCACCGAGTTGCAAACAGTCTTGGCGCAGACATGCTGCGTCGCACCACAAAACGACGCTGTGGCGCTAAAACTCGGAACAAATGCCGTAAAAACTAGCAGGACAGGATAATCTTGGGCGGTGCCTTTCCCTCATGAACGTCATGAAAAGAGCGCGCACCCTCGTCAAGCGGGCGAACCTCGCTCCAACCAGTGCCGGTGACACGACGATCCGCAAGCATGGCGATCGCCTCGGCGAAATCATCGGGCGTATAGCAGTAGACGCCCATGAAACCGATTTCCTGCAATGTCATGGTGCGCGTGTCCAGCCCAGGCTCATTGTCCTGTAGGCCGATATGAACAATCATGCCGCCGGGGCGCACCAGACTGGTGGACGCCGCACGGGTGCGTCCCGACCCAACAGCATCCAGAACGATATCGCAGCTCGCAAGCTCCGGGCCGCCGTCGCGCGGATCATAAGTCTTGGCCTTAACGACAGCTTCCAACATCTCCCCGCGGAGCGGATTGGTCTCTGCGATCCAAAGGTCATCGACCCCGGCATCCGCAAAAACCATGGCACATAACAGACCTATGGCGCCACCGCCAAGCACCGCAACCCTCGCGTTTTGAGGTGTTTTCGATATCCGCGTCAGACCGGCCATTGCGGCATGAACCGAACACGCCAAGGGCTCGGCCAGAGCGGCGGTCTCAAAATCCAGATCATCGGGGATCACAATGGCGTTCTTTTCCAACACCCCAATCCGCTGCGCAAAGCCGCCCGGACGGGCCATCCCGACCATGCTGCGGGTCGGACATAGATGCACCATCCCGGCCGTGCACATCTCGCAAGTGCCGCATTCCATTAACGGGTTCACCACCACGCGTTTGCCGGCGAGTGCGCCGTCCAGAACAGTGCCGGCAATCTCGTGCCCCAAAATCATCGGCGGGACACGGCGCGGATCATGACCGTGAAACGCATGCATGTCCGAGCCGCAAATCCCGCAGTGGGAGACATCCACAATGCAATCACCGGCCTGAGCGACCGGCTCCGCGGCATCGCGGATCTCCATCTCCATGGTTCCCGTATAGAACAACGCTTTCATGAAGCCTCCCCCTGAAATAGGCGACGCCACCGAAGGTGGCGCCTCAATTACTTATGTCGCGTCTGAGCCTGAAACGTCGTCACCCACCGTACCAAAGATTTGGCAACCAAGTGGCGATGCCCGGCACAAAGAAGACCACGAGCAGGCCGATAATCTGGATGACCATGAATTGCATCATACCGAAATAGATGTCCTTCAGATCCCATTCCGGCACCACCCCTTTCAAGAAATAGGCTGATAACGCAACCGGTGGACTGAGCCACGCCGTTTGCAGGCAGACGGCCACCAGAATAGCGAACCAGAGCATGTCCACCTCCAGTTTGATCAGCACAGGGGCCAAGATCGGCAGGATGATCAGCACAATCGGCACCCACTCAAGCGGCCAGCCCAAGATGAACACAAGCGCAAGGATCAACAATACTACCACCCCGGCGGAAGCATCCAACCCAAGCAGCAACTCGGTGATCATCGTCGGTGTGCCCAGACGCGAGAACACGGCACCAAAGAAGTTGGAGGCCGCTACCAAGAACAAGATCAGCACTGAAATCTGAAGTGTTTTCAGCAAAGCCTCATATGTCTTGGCAATGGTGAACTTGCGGTAGCCGATCGTCAGGATGATTGAGCCGAATGCGCCCATACCAGCGCCTTCCGTAGGCGTTGCCCAGCCCGACAAGATAGAGCCAAGTGCAAATGCGATCAGGATCGTGGGCGGAACAAGGCCTGCCGCCAGCTCCTTCCAGATGATCGATCTGTCTTCCGGGATCATATCCTCAGGAAGCGGCGGGCCCAAGTTAGGGTTAATCCAACAGCGCCCGACCGAATAAACCAGATAGAGAAATGCCATCATTATGCCGGGCAAGATCGCAGCGGCAAACAGGTCCGTCACAGGAATTTCCAGAACTGGCCCCATCACAACCAACATGATCGACGGCGGAATAAGGATACCCAACGTGCCACCAGCGGTGATCGTACCTGCGGCAAGCCGCACGTCATAGCCCGACCGGTTCATGGTTTTGGCGGCCATGATGCCAAGAATTGTGACAGAAGCGCCAACGATACCGGTGGCAGCGCCAAAGATGACCGAGACGAACAGAACCGCGACAAAGAGCGAGCCTTTCATCCTTGCCAGCATCATCTGGATCGACGCAAATAATCGTTCCATTAGGCCCGCTTGTTCCATCATGAAGCCCATAAAGACGAATAACGGGACAGCGGCGAGCGTCTGTTCCATCTGCGATCCATAGGACTGCAACGTCATCAGGAAAATCGTGAGTTTAATGCCAAAGCCCCATGTCCCGAAGACAACGCCCAGAAAAATCAGCGTGAACGAGATCGGGAAACCGACAAAGATTGCGAACAGCATCGCGCCGATCATCAGCAATCCGATAATTTCATTGGTAATTTCAAACATCGAAGCGTCCTATACTGGCCACTTGCCACGCGTCGCCGCGTACCATGATTTAAGAATTTCGGAGACGCCTTGGATGACAAGGAAAAGCACACCAAACATCAGTGACATTTTCACCGGCCACACGATTGGTGCCCATGTGCTGTCTCCTGCGCGCTCCCATTGGGAGAAGGATTTTATGGAAAATTCGTAGGCCGCCCACAAAAAGAACAGCATCGAGGGCATGAAGAGAACCACATACAAGACCAGATCAATCCGACCTTGGTTGCGTTCACTAAATCCGCGGTACAAAAAATCTGCACGAATGTGCAAGCCACGCATCAAAGCATAAGCAGCACCAAGCATAAAAGACATGCCGTATAGCATCCGGGAGACATCAAAAGCCCAGAGAGTGGGGGCGATAAAGAACTTTCGCATGATAACTTCATACACCATGGCCCCAATGATCGGCACGATCATCAAACAGGCAATTCTGCCCTGCCACTCAGAAAAGTTGTCGATAAAATATACGGTTTTTCGCGCCAGCGGGTGCATGTCATCGGGCAAAACCGCGCCAGCAGCGCCCTTTGCTTCCGCAAGCAATTCGTCTCCGACGTCCTGATATTCAGTGAAATCAATGTCGTTTTCATTTTCCGCCACGGCGTCCCCCCCTTGAATATAGGCTGCTTTGTGCAGCTCTCCGCCCGCAACCCATCAGAGCTGCGGGCGGGATATTTGATCAGACTTGCGTCTTACTCAGCTGCAAGCTCGGCTGCATAGGCGCGGCCAAGGTTTGCGTTGGATGTTTGAGCACCGGCCCAGAATGGAACCGCTGTACGTGCAAAATCCTTCTGAGAATTCCAAACTTCCGCGAAGAACTCGTTCTCTGCGGCGTTTGTCTCAAGCGCCTTCTTGGCTGCTGCCATATACTCTGTGAAGTAATCAGCAGGTGTGTCGTGAAGGATCACACCGTCTTCGTTGATCAGCTTATCAAGTGCCAGACCATTTTCACGGATCCGGTAAGCCATGGACTTCATCAAAGATGCTTCAGACGCGACCTGAATGGCCTTCTGCTGCATTGGTGTCAGAGCGTTATAAACGTCGCCATTGATGTAAAGATCGGCGTTCACAACAACCTGGTGTAGACCCTGAAGGTAGTAATGCTTGAGCACCTTCTGGAAACCAAACACGCTGTCAGGCTTCGGGCAGCACCACTCAGCCGCATCAATTGTGCCTTTTTCAAGCGCAGGAAGGATGTCTCCGCCGCCCATGGCAACCGATGCCACACCAATGTCTTTGTAGGTCTGACCTGGAATACCCGGAGGTGTCCGGAAACGGTACTTGCGGAAATCGGCCATAGTCTCGATTGGCTCTTTGAACCAACCCAAAGCCTCTGGACCAACGGGCTGAAGCATGAAGCCTTTGACGTTCACGCCCATCTCGTCCCAAAGCTGGTCGTAAAGCTCTTTGCCGCCCGCGTTCAAGAACCAAGACATGAATGCGATGTTGTCGATGCCAACGCCGGCACCCGCAACAGGTGAGCCAAACAGCATAGCTGCAGGGTGCTTACCGGACCAGTAGTGTGTCCAAGCAAAACCGCCCTCGATCAGGCCCGCGTCAACCGCATCAAGTGTCTCCTGAACACCGACAACCGCACCAGCAGGCAGGATTTCGATGATCACTTCATTGTCTGTAAGTGCTGCCACGTCATCCGCAAAGACCTGCAACATTACAATCTCGTCAGCGCTCGACGGAATAACCGACTGAACACGGATCGTTGTTTGTGCAAGGGCAGCCGATGCCACCATGCACAGGCCAACAGCTGTCGCTGCAATGCCCGAAGTTAGAGTTTTAAAGTTAACCATTAGGTCCTCCCTTAAGGTCCAAGCCTTCTCGCATCGTATTGTGTGCCGGGCAAAGAAGGCATGTTGCCCAACACTTCCAACAGGTCGACCCGCATGATTGCCGGTCGGCTGAATTCACTTACAGGTTCTTAATGACCTTTACTCAAATCATATCCCTCAAACCAGCCCATCATGGGCCCGATGCCCGTCGAGGCATCAAAAACGCCGCGATAGAACATCTCTGCAGCTACATAAACCAGAACAATCAGCCCTAACCAAGAGATCCATGGGTAATTGGTCAATAATTTCATAATCAAAGTTGCGGCAAATGCCATCAACAAAATCGCGAGGGCAAGACCAAAGATTAGCATATTGGTGTTGCCATCAGCAATTGCGGCCACTGCCAATACGTTGTCCAGGGACATCGAGACATCGGCAATTGTGATCGAGATCAGCGCCGACGCAAGCGTGCGTCGGGGGGGGCCTGTATAGCCTGCCTCCGGGTTTTCGGCGTCTTCCATGGCGTGTTCGGCCTGTTCATCCACGCCCGAGCGTATCTCGACAAACAGGCGCCAACAGACCCAGAACAACAGCAGCGATCCGACGAAGAGAATACCCGGAATGCCCAAAAGCGTGGTTGCGATCACCGCAAAAACGATCCGCAACAAAGCCGCGATGACCATGCCGTATAAAATCGCCTTTTTGCGCAACTCAGGCGCCAAACCTGCTGCGGCCATGCCAATAATCAGAGCATTGTCGCCGGACAAAATGAGATCGGCGATTATGATTTTTCCTGCATCTAGCATCAGATCCATCATGTTCGCGCGTCTTCCAAAATCATATCTGATGCTTTCTCGCCAATCACCATCGCCGGCGCGTTTGTGTTTCCCGATACGATAATCGGCATGATGGAGGCATCAGCAACCCTGAGCCCCCCGATCCCGTGCACCCGCAACCGCGCATCAACAACAGCCATGGGATCGCTTCCCATCTTGCAGGTTCCCGTCGGGTGGTAAATTGTCGTGGCCGTATCGCGCGCCCAATTGAGGATGGCATCATCATCATCCGCGGCAACCTCGCTTCCGGGTGCGTGCTCTTGGGTCACGATCTCTTTCAAAGGTGCGGTATCAGCGATGCGGCGGGCAATCTTGATCCCCTCCACAATCGTGTCGCAGTCCGTTTTTGTGGCAAGATAATTGGGATGGATAACCGGATAATCGTTCATCGATGCCGATTTTAACTCAAGATGCCCCGCACTTTCCGGGCGCAATTGCAAAACTGAGGCGGTGAAAGCCGAAAACTTATGCGGCCCCTCAGACGGATTATCTGCGCTCCAAGGCTGGACATGAAACTGAATGTCTGGCGTTGCAAGATCGGGTCTGGTCTTCAAAAAGCCCTGCCCCAAACTGGCCGCCATGGTCATGGGGCCGGTTTTCTTGACCAGATACTCAACCCCCATAAGCGCTTGTTTGAATATATTTCCAACCTCGGTATTGACCGTTGGCAGATTGACTTTGAAAACCGGACGGGCCTGCAGATGATCCTGAAGGTTTTTACCAACACCTTTGAGGTCTTGAACCACCTCTATGCCATGAGGCTTCAGATCGTCAGCTCCGCCCAAGCCCGAAACCATCAATATCTGCGGGGAGCCGATAGCGCCGGCCGACAAAATCACCTCTTTATGGGCCCGTACAGTCTCCTGACCGGTGGGCCCTGAGACCTCCAACCCGACCACCCGTCGGCCTTCAAAAACCAACTTTTGGGCGGCGGTTTGGGTCAAGACAGTCAAGTTCGCTCGCGATAGAGCGGGCCTGAGATACGCCACCGCCGAAGAGCATCTCTGTCCATTCTTTGCGGTCAACTGAAAATAGCCAACCCCCTCTTGATCCCCGCTGTTGTAATCAGCGTTTTCAGGGTAACCAGCCGCAACAGCCGCCTCCACCCAAGCATCCACAACCCGCCGCTTCAGGCGCGAATTGGAAACGTGAAGCGGCCCAGAGCCCCCGCGCACGTCATCTTCGCCGTCTTCCCAGCTTTCAGACCTTTTAAACAACGGGGCAATATCGCTCCAGCCCCAGCCATCATTTCCAAGCTGGCGCCACCCGTCATAATCCTCGGGCTGCCCTCTGACATACAGCAAACCGTTGATCGAAGAGGAACCGCCCAAGACCTTACCGCGCGGCCAATTGATCGAGCGACCGTTAAGGCCCGGATCCGGCTCGGTTTTGTACATCCAGTCAGTTTTGGGATTGCCCATGGTTTTGAAGTAACCAACGGGGATATGTATCCAAGGAGAGCTGTCTTTCCCACCCGCTTCGATGAGTGCTACGGAATAACGACCATCGGCTGAGAGCCGGTTCGCCAGCACACAACCGGCTGACCCCGCACCTACAACGATGAAGTCGAATTCCAAGAAAACATCTCCCAATGACTATTTTATTTGATTAATGAGACTTTTTGTCCCTTAATAAGACTAAATCAGCGATATTGAGTCGAAACAAGTCAAAAATGGATTTTAAATGGCTGAACCTCAGCGAATAGCGACCAATCTACGAACCTTGCGCATCCTGGAAATCCTGGGAAACGCAGACCACCCAATGACACCAACGCAAATCAACCAGGAGCTTGGATTACCCAAGCAAACAATCCACCGACTGTGCAAGACCCTTTTGGAAGAAGGGTATTTGACCACCGAGGGACGCTCCAAAGGCCTTCGACCGTCACGACGTTTGCGTGCCTTGGCCTCCGGTGTTTTGTTTACATCTCAGTTTCATGTTGCCCGCCACCAAATTCTTGAGGATGTCGCCGCGAAAGTGGCCGAGACCGTCAATTTTGTTGTTCCGCAAGCCCAAGGCATGATTTATTTGGACCGGGTCGAGACAGATTGGCCGTTTCGCATCCAGCTGCCAATCGGCACCCATGTCCCATTCCATTGCACGGCGAGCGGCAAGACATACTTGGCCAGTCTACCGCCCAAGGCCCGTGGGATCATGGTGGATAGCTTGCATCTCAAATCCCTGACCGAAAACACCTTGGTGGATCGCACTACGTTGTTGGAGGAGTTGGCGGTGATCCGAAAACGCGGATATGCGCTTGATAGTGAAGAATTCGTCGACGGCATGGTCGCCATCGCCGTGCCGGTTAAAGACAGCGAAAGACGATATGTCGGCGCGCTTGCCTTTCATGGCCCTGTCCAGCGGATAAGTTTGGAAGATGCGGTTGCGAAGCGGGATATTTTAATTGAGGGCGCGCAGCGCCTCAGCGATTCAATGCTGCTGTAATGGTCACTTTGGAAATTGGTACCAGCGCCCCGGTTCGAACGGGGGACCTCTTGATCCACAATCAAGCGCTCTAACCAGCTGAGCTACGCCGGCACCTTTGCGCATCCGATACAGCCGACATTGCAGGATTGCAAGAGCCAGAGGTGCGGCTTATACGCGTTTTTTCGAGGCCGCTATCGGCCAACGGGACAGAAATCTTGGAGGTGCGGAATGGGAATAAATACACAAAGCGATATAACTGCGACGCTTCAAATCGGCCCAACCTCCGAGGGCATGGTGCGCCTGTTTGTGCAAACGGACACAACCGAAATCCCGTTTGATTTCGATCCTGATGAAGCAGAGGACATCGCGGCCGAAATATCTGCCGCCGCCCGAGCCGCGCGGGCAACCGAAAAACCAAGTCCAAAAGGCAAGAAAAAGAAACGTTAGAGCGCAATCCCAAAAGTGGGGGCCAAATTGCGCGTAAAATCAAAAGATGAGAGCGGGTCGATTGTCTCAGATTGGATGGACGCCGCCTAGACCTCTATACCACGCCGTATACGCGCGTTGGTGTTGGATCATTGAGGGCCTGAAGTCGCTGCATTGACACACGGGCGGCTTGGCGGGTCACAGCCTTTCGTCTTGGTGCGGACAAGCTGCGCTCAGCACCATATTGCAGGATTTGAGCGTCGAACCCATCTGCAATAATCAAGCCGTTGCCCTTGGGAAGAATATCCAAGGGGAACTGGTCGTCGACACACCAGAAAAACCGGTCGCACCACTCCAGATACCCTTGCCATTTTTTGTCTGACAGAAAATCGCTGCGGCAGGATTTACACTCTACGATCCAAATCTCGCCCTTCGGACCAATTGCCAAAACATCGACACGTAACCCGCGCGCGGGCACAAATTCCGTCATGGTGGTAAAGTTATGCTGGAGCAAATGACGGCAAATACCGCGTGCTAAAACTTGACCGGGTTGGAGGTTTTCAGACATAGCCGATAATGAACATTACATGAACATTTCGTCAAGTCGAACAGACACACCCTTTAGATCACTCCAATTTCGCGAAGTCGGGCACGGTATCGGTCAGCTTGTTGTTCGGGCGAAAATTTACTTAATATCAACCGCTTACCCTCTCCTGCGCGCTGACGGCCAATGGCTGGGTTGGCAACAAAGTCGCGCATCTGTGCGATCAACGCGTCACGATCAATTTCTGCCCAGGTCGCCCCTCTTAGCGGGTGCAGAACTTGATGTCGCTCCACTTGCACTTTGGAAAATGGAATCGGCATCGCCGTGCGATCATTGCAAAAATCCGTTGTCCCGGAATAGTCCGTAGCCATCACCGCGACCCCCAAACCCAAAGCATAAGCGGGCATCAAGCCAAACCCTTCCGCCCGGTGAGGCGAGATTAGACAGTCGCACGCGGCAATCAGGCTGAGCAAACGGTTGAATGGATAATATTCGGAAACAACGACTATTCGGTCATCCGCAGCCGCTATTTGGTGGATCTTGCGCATCTGATTTTCGGGGTCGCCCCAATGGCTCTCAACTGAGGGTGTGGTTTTGACGATCAGACGCACATCGCGCCGCTCCTTGGCGAAGGCGTTCTTGAAAGCCTGAACGGCTGCCAAAGGGTTCTTGCGGGCCACAGAAGAATGGAAATCAAAGCAGGTTAGAAATGTGGTGCACCCCTCTTCGACACCAATCTCGCCCAAGTCAAACTGGGGCACTTTAGGGATATGCAAGCCCTTGAGCATATTGCGCACAGGCTTGTTTGATGCATTCGCATATACGTCACGCAGAAATTCCGTCGGGGTCCAAATCTCGTCAAGGATGTCCAATGCCAAACGGTGAGACTGCGGCAGCTTGTCAAACTCCCAAAGCAGAAAACCAATATGCATTGTGCGGGTTTGATGTGCGAAAACCGGCGCGATCATCGACTGTGGCACCAAATCTGCATTAACATGGTGGAGTGCAACCGGTCGCTTCAAACGCCCGATGGCCGATGTATTGGCGTCCGTATTCAGCTTACGCATACCGTCGGCTGTGTCAAAAACCTCCGGTTTTAGGCCGATATCATGGAGCGCAGACAAGCTCATATGAAGATTGCTGCCGACACCGGTTTCTGATTTTGGCAAACCGGAAATAGAAAATTGTGGTCTGTTCTTGGGTGGTTTGTGATTCGCACCCACCAAAGCCTGAACCCCCGGAAAGACCGGTCCACAAGCCGCCTGAGTAAACCGCCGCACCGCATCGCATTGCCACGGCAATTCGACAGAGCCGCGCCCCTCCAACTGACACCGGGCTTGAACCGCCATCAGAAATTCCAGACGGCTGACATTTTGACTGTCACCGCCGATGGGCGCGTTCAGATAGGCCACAGCAGATTGGCCAATTTGCCCGGCAACATCCTCTAAGTCATTCTGGGTTAACAGAAATTCCAGAACAAAACCGAGCCGATCAATGGGATCATCAACATCATATTTTTGCGCAATGGGATGATCACTATTTGCCAAAGTGGCCAGCTCAGCCGAGAGCGCAAACGGGTTGCTATCACGACCACGCGCATGCACCAGACCCTTGGAATCCAGCTCAAAAGCCGGGGCCAAACCCGCCATTTCCTCAAGATAATAGCGCCGCACCTCTGGCACCAAAGGAACGGACCGGCCGGGAACCCGTCCGGGCGCCTCTAAAAGATACCATTCGAGTAACTTTTCCGCATCAGCGCGCGATGTTAGCCGAAACCGGCGGTGCGGACCAATCGACACCCACAAATGCCGCATGTAACGGGTGATCGGCACACCAAAGGTATCCTGACCATCCAAAAACGCGCTAGAGGCTTGATATCCCGGCGATTTATCGCCATCGCCTGCGATCTCACCAAGGGTGTCTGGTGCATTCCACAACAAGCGAAAATGCGGCAGAGCATGTAGATCATGCCGTTGCGCCAACTGGATCAGCGCGCGCAAATCCTCGCCCGTGGGCGAGTGTTCCGGGTCTTTTGCCCGCCCGCCCCAGAAATTTAAAGCCTGCTCAGCGCGGGCAACCGTTAACCGCACGGGCGGCGTCTGACCGTCAGGATTGAACGCCGCCTCATAGGCTGTTTCCTCAGCCCGGTTGGCCGTGGGTTGAGGTCGTTTTAGACCTGTCAGACCTTGGAAAATGCTGCTGACACTGTCGTTTTGATGCACGACACTGACCGGTTTGCGGTGAAGTTTGCCAAAAAACCGCAAGACCGCCCACAGGGATATCTGGTAGCGCGACATGTGCGGCCGGTCTTCCATCACCAAAGTGGTGGAGCTGTACGTCTTCACAACTCTTGCGAGCCACCGCAAACGCCTGAGCTCTTCCAGACGCCGCTTGTACCACAGCGGCTTGGAGACTTTTGCGAAATCCAAGCTTTTTGCATAGATCACCGCAAAATCGTCATTCGCGCATTCCCCCAAGAACCCCGAGGAGGTCTTAAGTCTTGTTTCTGAAGCGAAATTCACGTTGTGACGGGCCAGCGCCAGACCGGGGCCGGTGGCAGATCTTACCGTGTAGCCGGTTTCCTTGAACAGATGCAGCAGGGCAGAGGCATGCCCCGCAGCTGCCCCGATAAGGGGAGGAAACGGCCCCATAACAAGCACGCGTCCTGCTTCCGCACTGCCAGCCGCATCTTGCGGGACCACCGAAAGCTGCGCCTTGGGAGCCACTTGATAGGGCTTGGACTTGGGGTGGTCGAAACCGCTGCTCTCAAAAATCGCATCTTCTCCCATGCGTTTTTGCAAATTTGGACGCAATGGATCGACACTAGGCTCTGTGGCGTTAAAGATTGGTTGATTTGGCACCGGCACGGGTCTGGATTCACCTAAACTTTTATTTATTCGCACCGTCCTGAGGATAGCGCGTGTGGGGTTTTTCTTTAACCTTGGTTAACCACAAACATGTCGAAATGGTGGCAGGCGCCACAAAATCCCCTGATTTTAAAGGTTAATCCACCGATTTTGGATGTCCGCAAACTGTATGATTTGTGTATGACATGTGTATGACATCTGTATGACAAAATGTCGGATTTTGCAGGGTTAACGTGGCGTTCGGTGGTAAAAGGTTAATTTGCGTGAATATCGCGAACGCTGGCACCTTAGATGATTTCATCCTCATCAAAGAGCGGTGCCTCTTCAAGCTGGGTCGCCAGATCATCAACCGCGGCTTCGGCCACATCGGATGATTTCACTTCCGCGATATGAAACAAGGCATCGCCTTCATGCACAATTGGCATCACCGCACGCCCGACAATGATCCCGCCGTGACGGGCCGCGACCTCGGTCTCGCTTTCGCCGAACGGATCGGAAATGGCCGCAACGACCTCACCTTCGTCAACCACGTCGCCTTCGCCTTTGAACATGCGCAGCAAGCCGCCAAGAGGGGCGCGCAGCCAATAGCTGTTGGAACATAAAAGCGAGCGGGCTTTGGGCTTGGCGATACCCGCCGATGGCAGCATCTCGATCTCTTTGAGGACCCTCAGGATGCCCGCAACCCCGGCCCTGACCGACATCTCATCAAAGCGCATGCCTTCGCCCGCCTCATAAAGCAGCACATCAACGCCGACTTTCTTGGCCTCTTGGCGCAAACTTCCATCGCGCAGAGCACTGGTCAAAATGACCGGAGCGCCAAAGACCTTGGCCAAATTCAAGGTTTTGGCGTTATTGGCCGAGACCCGAACCTGCGGCAGGTTCATCCGGTGGATGGCGGCCGAATGCAGGTCGATGCCAAGGGCGCAGCGGGCCACGATTTCGTCCATGAAAATATGCGCCAAACGCGACGCCAATGAGCCATTGGGCGAGCCTGGAAAACAGCGGTTCAAATCGCGCCGATCCGGCAGGTAGCGCGAGTGGTTGAGAAACCCGAACGTGTTCACAATCGGGATCACGATCAATGTGCCGCGCAAGGATTTCAGATTTTTGGCTCTGAGAAGACGGCGCACAATCTCGACGCCGATCACCTCGTCGCCGTGAATGCCCGCACTGACAAATATGGTCGGCCCGTCGCTGCGCCCATGCACAACATGCGCCGACAAGGTGACCGGCGTGTGATCCGAGAGCGTGCTGACCGGCAGATTTACGGTTTTACGGGTGCCTGCCGCCACGCTTTCACCGGCGATCTCAAAGCTTGGGCGTTTGCTCATCCTTTTCCTTTGGTTTTGGTCGAATTGGGTTTGGCGTATTTTTCGATGTGTTCGATGATTTTTCCGGCAATATCCAGTCCGGTTGCTTTCTCCACGCCTTCAAGGCCCGGCGAGGAGTTCACCTCCATCACTACGGGCCCGTGATTGGCCCTGAGCATATCCACGCCGCACACGTTCAAGCCCATGGCTTTGGCGGCACGGATTGCGGTGGAGCGTTCCTCGGGGGAGAGTTTGATCAGTTCCGCCGATCCGCCGCGGTGCAGGTTTGAGCGAAAATCGCCATCCGCGCCGGTGCGTTTCATGGAGGCCACAACTTTGCCGCCCACAACGATGGCGCGGATATCGGTGCCGCCTGCTTCTTTGATGAATTCCTGGATCAGGATGTTGACGCCTGCGCCGCGGAAAGCCTCGACCACAGATTTCGCCGAGCGTTTGGTATCGGCCAGAACAACGCCGATGCCTTGTGTGCCTTCGAGAAGTTTGATCACCACCGGAGCGCCGCCGGCAAGTTCCAGCACTTCCTCGGTTTGTTTGGGATCATGGGCGAAGGTTGTGACCGGCAGGCCGATGCCATCGCGGGCCAAAAGCTGCATGGAGCGCAGCTTGTCGCGCGACCGGCCAATGCCCACGCTTTCATTGAGCGGATAGACGCCCTGCATTTCAAACTGGCGCAGCACCGCCATGCCGTAAAAGGTAATCGAGGCGCCAATGCGCGGGATCACCGCGTCATATCCAACCAGCTTTTCGCCGTTGTAGTAGACCTCGGGCCGGCGCGAAGCGATATTCATGTAGCAGCGCAAAGTGTTAATAATATCAAGGGTATGGCCACGCTCTTCGGCAGCAGCTTTCAGGCGTTTATGTGTGTAAAGCTCGGCGTTTCGCGCAAGCATGGCGATCTTCATATTCGTGGTCCTCCAAAGTTAGGCTTGGTGCTGACGAGATAGGACCGCCCGGGATGGACGACGATGTTTTTGTGGCGCAAGGCGCGGCGGCCAAGAATGAGCGGGAAGCGCATCAACCCGCGATCGGTCAGGGAAATATCGATCTTCCATTTGCGCCCGGCCAATTTCATCGGCGTGCGAATGATCACCCGCGTTTGGGGGGCACCGCTGGTATTGGTGATATCGCGCTTGGTGACAACCGGGCATTCGCAAGTTCTGCTTGGCGCACCTGCAATACTGGGCGTTTGGAAGCGAACCCACTGCGCGCCGTCTTTTTTGAATATCTCGATATTGTCTGCGTGCAGGGCCGTGGTTTTGGCGCCGGTATCCACCTTCACCGCAAAATCAATAAG
This sequence comes from uncultured Paracoccaceae bacterium, assembly GCA_937920555.1. Classification (GTDB taxonomy): domain Bacteria; phylum Pseudomonadota; class Alphaproteobacteria; order Rhodobacterales; family Rhodobacteraceae; genus CAKZTM01. Next base: position 20,773 of record CAKZTM010000041.1, read on the forward strand.
GCCCAGATCGGGCAGGCTTATACATTCGTGCCATCCAATGACGGTAAGCGATTGTAGATGTTCAGCGTGGAGTTCTGTCAAAATAGCAATGCTTTCAAAACTGCGTTCACGATCAAAGATTTCGCCAACAAAAGAGAAGTTCCCGGCGGTTGTGTCCAGTTTGACCGATAAGACTTCAAATTGCACGGCGTTAACGGTTGATCAACCGCATAACCTTCCGAAACCGGGGGCTTGCGCTGGCCCGTCACCCGCCCTACCTAAGCAGTGGCGGGTTCTGCCCTTCGTGTGCGAGGTCCTTTTCCAGTGGCCGATAATTTTCTTGAGGGAGCTGGCTCTGTTTCGGATCCTGGTCTGATGCATCTGGCACCCACCTTGTTCTCAGGGTCTCAGGAATTACTCACCTCCACCTTTGCTTGGTGGTTCCCGTCACCATTGCCCCGCGCGCCTCAGGCGAGCGGTTGCCGATGTCGCAAAAAGATACAGAATTGTCACATAGCTGTGTTATGATCGGCTGGGAGCAACGGCCCAAGGAGTTCTTATGCCAACTCAATTGATGGAAATTGCTGATCGGAAAACCTCTGCCCGCAAGCATGCTTTTGCGGCCCGCAAAGCAGCCCAGAGCCAGACGGCCAATATTGCGGCTTGCGGCTATTTGACGGAGTTCATCAACGCCCTGCCCGCCTGCACTATTGTGGCGGGCTACATGCCCATTCAGACCGAGATTGATCCGCGCGCGACCATGAATGCCCTTCATGACGGCGGTGTGCGGATTTGTTTGCCGGTGATCCAAGGCCACGGCCAGCCGCTGTTGTTTCGCGAGTGGACACCCGGATGCGGGATGATTGAGGGTGATTTTGGCGCGCTTATTCCGCGTGGCGGCGAATATTTGATCCCCGATGTGTCGATTGTGCCCTTGGTCGGGTTTGATCAAAGCGGTGCCCGTCTGGGCTATGGCGGCGGATTTTATGACCGCACTTTAGCGCTTTTGCGCGACGCGGCTGATTTCGTCAGCGTTGGCTTTGCTTTTGCCGGGCAGGAGTTGGACGCGGTCCCAACCGACAAGTTCGACCAAAGGCTCCACGCGATTGTCACCGAGGACGGGGTTCGCCAGTTTAGCTGAGGCCAGATCGCACTTGCACCAATGAGACGCGCAAGATAGGCCGCATTTATGCGTATTCTCTTTCTTGGCGACGTTATGGGTCGCGCTGGCCGCTCTGCAATTTCCACCCGCTTGCCGGAATTGCGCGAACGATTGCGTTTGGATTTTGTGATCGTAAACGGTGAGAATGCCACCGCGGGCATGGGGTTGTCGGCGGATCATGCCAAGTTGATTTTGGACGCCGGTGCCGATTGCATCACGCTGGGTGACCATGCGTTTGACCAAAAAGATATGATGAGTTTTATCGGCAAGGAGCCGCGTATTTTGCGGCCCATCAATTACTCCAAGCAGGCCCCCGGTGCGGGGGCACGTCTGTTTGAAGCCCCCGGTGGGCGCAAAGTTCTGGTGGCCCAAGTATTGGGGCAAGTATTCATGAAGCGCCCTTTTGCCGATCCTTTCTCGGCGGTGGATGAGGAATTGCGGAAGGTGCCCCTCAAGGGCCGTGCGGACGCGATTGTGGTGGATGTACATGCGGAAGCCACCTCCGAGAAGATGGCCTTGGGGCATTGGATGGACGGGCGCGTGTCGCTGATCACCGGCACCCACACCCATGTGCCCACGGCGGATGCGCAAATATTGCCCAAGGGCAGTGCGTATCATTCCGACGCGGGCATGTGCGGGGTGTATAATTCGGTCATAGGCATGGACAAAGAAGAGCCGCTTCAGCGGTTCATCACCGGCATGCGCAAGGGGCGCTTTACGCCTGCCGAGGGCGAGGCCACTTTGTGCGGCACCTACATCGAGACCGATAACATGACCGGGCTTGCCACCCGCGTGGTGGCCGTGCGCACCGGTGGCACATTGTCCCAAGAATTACCTGAGTGAGCCGGTTCCACCGGTTCCGGCTGATTGCGATCCTGTTTTGCATTGGCACAACATGGGGGTTGACGATCCCGCTCACCAAAATTGCGGTCTCCACCGGGCATCAGCCATTTGGTTTGATCTTGTGGGAGTTGCTGCTGGCCAGTTTGGGTTTGGGTGCGTATCTTCTTGCCTGTGGTCAGTTGTTTTCGATCACCGGTCGCCGTGTGTTTCTGTTTGTGGTGATCGGTCTGGCCGGTACGGTTATTCCCGGCGCTTTTTCCTACCGGGCCGCGGCCGAGCTTCCGGCCGGCGTCATGGCCTTGGTGATTGCGCTGGTGCCCCTATGTTCGCTTCCCATTGCGATTCTGATCAAGCTGGAGAGACCTGATCTCAAGCGGTTTATCGGGGTTATTTGCGGCGCTATTGCCATCGTTTTGATCGTCGGGCCTGAGAATGCGTTGCCCGACCCTGCAAAGGCGGGGTTCGTGTTGCTGGCGCTGATTGCGCCGTTTTGTTACGCGGTTGAGGGCAATTTCGTAAGTTGGCGGGGCACGGACGGGCTGAACGCCATCGAGACGCTGTTTGGCGCTTCTGTATGTGCATTTTTTCTGACCCTGCCGCTCACGGCTGCCACTGGCGAATGGGTTAATCTGTGGCAAATTTGGGGGAAGGCCGAATGGGCGCTGGTGCTTTTGTCGGTCCTGCATATCGGGGCTTATGCGGCCTATATCTGGCTGGTTGGTCAAGCCGGTGCGGTCTTTGCCAGCCAAGTGGCCTATCTGGTGACGGTTTCGGGGGTTTTGTGGTCGATCGCGCTTTTGGACGAGGGCTATTCCAAGTGGATTTGGGCGGCTTTGGCCACGCTTATATTGGGGATATCTTTGGTGCTACCCAAACCGCGGATGCGGTTGGGTGACGGTTCCGTCAGCTAAGCATCGGCGTGGTTTAAAGCGTTTTACTTTTAACTTGAAGCATAATGCATCCCCTAACGCGTTGAAATCTCTGATTTCAGAGAGCTTTAGGTGATCTCTGGTTTAAAGCCAAACGCTCTAATCTGTCACTTGTACCGGGCTCTGCGCTACGCCATTCTGGGCTTATGATAAGTCTTTTGTTTACATCGCCACTGGCCCCTGCCGTCCTGACACTTGCGGTCGTGGTGTTGATGTTCATCATGTTCGCCCGCGAGAGCTACCCCACCGAGGTGGTGGCCATGGCCGGGGTCTCCATCCTGCTGATCAGCGGTGTTTTACCGTCTGACCGGGTTTTGGAGGTTTTCATGAACCCCGCGCCTTGGACCATTGCGGCCATGTTCATTTTATCGGGTGGCTTGGTGCGCACGGGCGCGTTGAAATCATTGACCGATTACGTGTCATCGCGGGCCGAGGACCGGCCTGTTTTCGTGATCATAGCGCTGGCCCTTTTGATCCTGACCGCGTCCGCCTTCATGAACAACACGCCCGTGGTGGTGATGTTGATCCCGGTGGTCATTCAGGTGGCCAAGACCTTCAAAGTGGCGCCCTCAAAAATGCTGATCCCGCTGTCTTACACAGCCATTTTGGGCGGAATGTGCACGTTGATTGGCACCTCGACCAATTTGCTGGTCGACGGCGTGGCCCGGTCGCAGGGGATGCAGGCGTTCTCGTTGTTCGAAGTGACGCCTTTGGCGGTCATTCTGGCGGGATTTGGGCTGTTATATCTGCGCATCTTCGCGCCGCGCCTGTTGCCGGACCGGACGTCTATGGCGGGGATGCTGGGGCGCAAAAGCTCGATGAAGTTTTTCACCCAAGTGGTGGTGCCTCAGGGCAGCTCATTGATTGACCAAAAGATCACTGATGCAGCGGCCTTCAAGCGTCCCGATGTGCGGGTGATTGACGTGCTGCGCGGGGATTTATCATTGCGCCGGGATATCGCAAATGTGGTGCTCCTTCAGGGGGACCGGATCGTGTTGCGCACCGGTGTCGGCGAATTGTTGTCGATCACCGGCGAGGAGGAAGGTGTGGAGCCTGTGGACCGCATCGACAGTCGCGAGACATCGACCGTGGAGGCCTTGATCACCCCCGCCTGTCGCATGGTGGGGCGGTCCTTGGGCGATCTGCGTTTGCGCAGGCGCTACGGCGTGTATGTTTTGGCGGTACACCGGCAGGACCAAAATATCGGCACCGGACTTGACGAGATTGAGTTGCGCGTGGGCGATACGATCTTGATTGAGGGGGCCGAGGACGACATCGCACTTATGGCCCGCGAGATGAATTTGGGCGATGTCACGGCCCCCACCGCGCAGCCTTATCGGCGTGCCAAAGCCCCGATTGTGCTTTTGACGCTGGCCGCTGTGGTGATCTTATCCGCACTCAATGTGGCGCCCATTTTTATGCTTGGGATTATCGGTGTGACTGCGATCTTGCTGACCCGCTGCATTGATGCAGGCGAGGCGTTTGCTGCCGTGGACGGGCGTTTGTTGGTGCTGATTTTTGCCATGCTGGGCGTTGGCATGGCTTTGGAGATTTCCGGGGCGGTGACGTTGATTGTGACCTATTTGGGCCCTTATCTTTCGCTCTTGCCGCCGTTTTTGATCGTGTGGGTGGTGTATCTGATCACCTCGCTTCTGACCGAGCTGGTGTCCAACAACGCGGTGGCCGTTGCCATCACGCCGGTTGCCATCGGGCTTGGGGCGTCCTTGGGGGTTGATCCGCGCCCGCTGGTTGTGGCGGTGATGATTGCGGCTTCGGCCAGTTTTGCGACCCCTATCGGGTATCAGACCAACACTCTGGTTTACGGTCCGGGGGGGTATAAATTCACCGATTTCATGCGTATCGGCATTCCGCTCAACCTGTCTATCGGACTTTTGGCGAGCCTGCTTATCCCGATTTTCTTCCCGCTTTGAGATTTGCTAACTCTTTGAGTTTGCGCCTTTAAGTGCCCCGTCAGTTCTACTTTTCTAGAAGAGTAGATAAGTTGTTACATCGAAGGAGGCAGCTATTAGCCATGTCTGAAAATCAAAGCGCCACAGCCGGGTCCGATCGAAACATCCGGCTTTATCCGTGGTTCCGGTTTTTCCAAGGTCTGATCTTTTGGCAGGCGGTTTGGTTTTTGTTTTTCCAAAGCCGTTTGTCTGCCGCTGAGGCGGTTCTGATCTATGCGATCTACGATATCTCAACGACCGTCTTGGAAGTGCCGTCGGGGTATATGTCGGACCGGTTGGGGCGGCGGGGGACGCTGATCGCCTCGGCCATTGCGGGTATGCTGAGCGCGCTTTTGCAGTTTTTCGGTGGATCCTTTGAGGTTTATGCGCTGGCGCAATTGCTGCTTGGGGCCAGTGCGGCGCTTGCGTCGGGGACCGACAGCGCCTTGTTATACGAGTCGCTCTCCTCATCGGGGCGCGAAAAGGAAGTCGAGCACCAAGAGCTCAAGGCTTGGCGCTATTCGTTCAGCGCCTATGCCATCTCAGCGGTTTTGGGCGGCATTTTGGCCCGAACCATGGACACATTGCCATTTCTGGCCACGGCCATTGCGTTTGCAGGTCTTGTGCTCATCGCGTTTCGGTTCACCGAGCCGCGCGGTTCAGGCCGCAAAGGCGACCAGCTGCCCGCGCATATCACGCTCAGGCGGGCCCTTACCGAGCCCGTCTTGGTCTGGCTTTTCGCCCTGACTGTGGTGATGTATCTGTTTAGCCATATCCCGTTTGTCTTTGGGCAGCCGTTCATCGCGCAGGCCCTAGAGAGCACGCCGTGGAGCGCTGAGGCCCCATTGGTCAGCGGCGTCACCTCGGCGGTAATGATGCTGATGTCCGTGGCCACATCGCTGGTTGCGCTAAAGCTGCGCAGGCGTATCGGGTTGGCGGCCATTTTGCTGCTCGCCTTTGGGCTTCAAATCGGCCTGATTGGTGTTTTGGCCCTGACAAACGCCTCCATCGCCATTCTGGTTTTGACTTTGCGCATGGTGCCCAATTCGCTGTCACAGCCTTTTATCCTGGCCCGCATTCAGCCCGAACTTGGCGACGGGAGCCGCGCCACTTATCTATCTTTGCAATCTTTCTGCGGCAGGTTGTTTTTTGCAGGCACGTTGCTGGTCGCCTCGACGGTGTCCTCGGATAGCGGACAAATGCCTTACGCCGAAATTCAAACGGTTCTGGGATGGTACGTGGTCGCGGGACTTGTGGTTTTCGCGGGTTTGGCGCTTTTGGTGCGGCGGGTGCCGTTGGAACAGAACTCCGCTTGAACCAAACCCGCTGCCTGACTTATAACCCCTCAAACGAGAACCAGATCGGGTGTAGAGACATGGCAGGCCATTCCAAATGGGCAAATATTCAGCATCGCAAAGGGCGTCAGGACGCGGCCCGTTCGAAGCTTTTCTCCAAGCTCTCTAAGGAAATTACCGTGGCCGCCAAGATGGGCGACCCGGACCCGGACAAAAACCCGCGTTTGCGCTTGGCGGTGAAGGAGGCAAAGTCGAACTCCGTGCCCAAGGATGTGATCGACCGGGCCATCAAGAAGTCACAGGCGGCCGAAGGCGAGGATTACAAGGAAATCCGCTACGAGGGTTACGGGCCAAATGGTGTCGCGGTGATTGTTGAGACCATGACCGACAATCTTAACCGCACGGCGTCAAATGTGCGGTCCATTTTCGGCAAGTCCGGCGGAAACCTTGGTGAGACCGGATCGGTGTCGTTCATGTTCGAGCGCAAAGGTCTGATCGTGTACCCTGCTGACGTGGGCGACGAGGACACGGTGATGATGGCCGCGATTGAGGCCGGTGCGGAGGATGTTCAATCCTCTGAGGACGGGCACGAGATTTACTGTGCTGACACGGATCTTAATGATGTGTCCAACGCGCTTGAGGCGGAACTGGGCGAATCAGAGACCTCCAAGCTGATCTGGAAGCCCGGCAACACGACGGAGCTTGATCTTGAGGGTATGCAAAAGGTCATGCGTCTGATCGAGGCTTTGGAAGATGATGACGACGTGCAAAATGTGACGGCGAATTTCGAGGTGTCCGACGAGGTATTGGCGCAGCTTGAGGACGCCTGATAGTTTGGTTAACGCCAATTAACTGACAATTGACGGTAATTTCTGCGCCACAGGGCGCAGAGATTTTTTCCGGCTTTGCCCAAATATGGCACAAATGTGTTAGAACTGCGGCCAGCGTGTGAGGGGTCATACGCTTTGTAATGTAGTCTCGCGTATTTTTTTTGCGGGCCTTGCGTATTGTATAGGGGCTAACCATGAAACATGTCGCATTTGTATGCGCTGCACTGGCTGTATCTGCTTGTGCGCAAAACTCTGAAATCACATCACGTAACGCGGATTTGCCGGGCATACCGACAACGATCAGTTGTGATCCTGAACCGGTTCGTATCTTCTCCAAATCCGGTGATTTGATTGAGGTCAAGCATCCCATTCTTCACCCGTCTTGTTCTGGGCAAGTGGAAAGTGCCGGGGTCACCAGAGCCGCTCAGGGCAATTCCGCCGGTATTATGGATGCTTTGCAGCTGGGACCGGCAAAATCTTACACAAAACGTATGGCCGCCACCGACGAGGCTGTTCTTGCGGCCGCCGACGTGGCCGCGGACCGATCTGACGCGGACCATGCCGCAGGTGGCACCGCAGATGAGCCAAGCGCTGATCCGGTTTCAAATGACGATCATTCTGGCGACAAGACCGCCGGTGGCGAGGGCATAGCACCCGTGACCGAAACGGAAGCCGAAGCTGAGGTTGAGGTTGAGGTTGAGGTTGAAGCTGAGGCGGAAACGGAAACGGCGGCAGAAGAGGTCGTCGATGACCATGAGCCCGCCGCACAGGAGCCTAATGAGGCGCCCGTCGATGACGCATCAGAAGCCGAAACTGAGCCTCAAGAAGAGGCGCAGGAGGAAGAGCAAGAGCCGGTGGAGACCGAAGCGGAGAGCCCGACTTTGTCGAAATTGGACAAGCTCAAGGCCCATGCCGGCCTCAAATAATCGTGATCGGGAGGGGTTGCCCCTCCCGGTTTCGCCACGCAACTGCAACCGATTAAACACATTTTTTGGGTTTGACGGAATTTTTCTCCTCAATTTTGCCTTTTTACCGTTTTACCTTGGCAATCAAGGACGGGTTCTTTAACCACGTTTAGAGATTTGTAACCGCTATCGGAGATTTTCGCGCGGATGAACGAAATGTCTCCGAAGGCGGTACCTTCCGCACCCGACATCGCAGCACGCGACTGGCTCCGTGTATTGGCGCGCTACCGTGAACCGGTGGAGTGGCGCAGCGCCTTGGAAGTTGTGATAACTCTGGGGCCGCTGATGGCCATCTGGTGTTTGGCGTGGTGGGCCCTGTCCGTCAGTCTGATTTTATCCTTGGCCTTTTCGGTTTTGGGATCGCTCTTTTTGGTGCGCATGTTTTTGATCCAGCATGATTGTGGTCATGGTGCGTTTTTCAAAAACCGCAGCGTCAACAACTGGCTTGGACGGGCAATCGGGGTGCTTACACTCACCCCTTACGACGTTTGGAAACACGGCCACGCGATCCATCATTCAGGCTCGGGCAACCTTGATAAACGCGGGGTTGGCGACATTTTCACCTATACGGTGGACGAATATAAGGCGCTGTCTGCGCTGAGAAAGCTGCAATATCGCGCCTATCGCCACCCGATCACGCTGTTTGTCATTGGCCCGTTTTACACGTTCCATCTGCAACAGCGGTTGCCTGTGGGCTTTATGAAAGACGGATGGAAGTTCTGGATCAGTGCCATGGGCACCAATCTGGGCATGGCGTTGATGGCTTTGGGATTGATTTACCTGATGGGGTTATCGGCATTTTTGTGGGTCTATTTGCCCATGACGATTATTGCGTCATCCATTGGCGTGTGGCTGTTTTACGTGCAGCACCAGTTTGAGGACACCCATTGGGACCAGCCCGAAGACTGGGACCTGCACGAGGCGGCGCTACACGGCAGTTCGCATTATGTGCTGCCGCAGCCGCTGCGCTGGCTTACCGCCAATATCGGCGTGCATCACATTCACCATCTTTACAGTCGTATTCCATACTACCGGCTTTACGATGTTCTCAACGAGCATCCGGCTCTTGATAAGGTCAGGCAGCTGACCCTGATGGAAAGCTTTGCCTGTGTGAAGCTGCAACTGTGGTGCGAGAAGAGCCGCCGATTGGTAACCTACTCCGAGGCTGCTGCTTGAAGTCTGGCCCGGTCGCACCAATATTGTGACCATGCATATATTTTTCCTTGTCGCGATACTGTTCGTTGTTGTCTACCTCAACCGGCACATGTTCGGATTTGGCGGGACCGGTTGTGAGTGGGTCGGTGCTGACACCGACAATGAGGATGGTTCGCGCAAATGGATGTGCAACCGGCACGGCACGGTGGTGGTCACCGAAGACGGGACCAAGCCGCCCGATTGCGAGATCGACAAGACCGGCGGGTAGCGGCCGCTTAAAGCGTTTTGCTTTTAGCTTGAGCCGTACTGCATCACCGAACGCGTTGAGTTCTTTGATTTCAGAGAGCTTTAGGTGATCTTGGGTTTAAAGTGGCACGCTCTAGGACGCTTCTGATACGTCAAAATCGATGTGCAGGTGGTTGCCGTCCGGATCCCAGATATTCACCTGCACTATTCCGAAATCTTCGATCCGCGTCTCTTTTGCGGGCACATCGTGTTTGCGAAGATGGGTTCGGAATTCCGCAAGGCCGGTTGCGGAAAATGCCGCATGTTCCAGATGCAGATCATCGCTGTGATCGGGATTTGAGGTGACCTCCACCAAGTGCACCAGCGGTTGTCCGTGGCGGTACATCCACGCCCCCGGAAAGCCGAAATTGGGCCGCGGTCCCTGCTGAAAACCCAATATATCCCGGTACCACTCAATCATATTTTGCAACTGATGGGTCCGAAGGTTGACGTGGTCCAGTCTTTTGATGTCCATGGCGAGTTACCCTTTTCTCAATTCCTTGCGGATCACCAGTTTGAGGCCCGACCAGATCGCATCCACCGCGCAGACTTTCACATCGACCAAGCCCATGGGCAGGCAGACGGCGCGGATTGTGTCCTCGGTAACATCTGTATCTACCTTGGAGGCTTTCTTGGGCCAACTCACCCAAATCTGTCCGTTCTGGTCCATGGTGTCGCGGAACCGTTTCAAGCCTGCGACCAGATCCGCCCGCCGTGTCACGAATTTATGCACCGCATCGGGCTGGTCGCAATCGGGCAAGAGGCTGAGGCCGTAGCTGTCAATTTGCGCGCGGACCGATTGTGGCATATCGAGAAAGCAGACCCGCCAGCCATCGCGCAACGACAGTTTTTTGGCCAAGGGCGTGCCCGAGTAGTCGGTGCTCACCTCAGCCCAAGACTTTCTTGAACCAGCCTTTTTTCTCTTCTTCGGGGGCGTCCGCTGCGGGGGCGTCTTCCCCCTCGACCACCTTTTGGAAGGTCTCAAAGAACTGATCGGCCATCTTCTTGGCAAAGCTGTCAATCAGGCGCGAGCCCAGCTGGGCCAGTTTGCCGCCCACACGTGCATCGACGTCGTATGACAGTTCCGTGCCGCCTTCGACCTCGCTCAACTGGACCGCAGCGCCGCCTTTTGCGAAGCCTGCCGCCCCGCCTTTGCCCTCGCCGCTGATCGTGTAGCTAACCCCCGGCACCACATCAGACAATTGCACGGCACCGGCGAAATTTGCTTTCACGGGGCCGACTTTCTGGGTGACTTTTGCCTCAAAGCCGTCATCAGGCGAGCCGGTCAACTCGGTGCAGCCGGGAATGCAGGCCTTCAGGACATCAGCGTCATTGAGCGCCGCCCAGACCGTTTCGCGATCCGCCGCGATCACCCGGCTTCCTTTAAGTTCCATTGCAGTCGCTCCCTATTTCGATGCACCAGACATAACTTGAGCGCCCTGCCCGCTCAATGCAAAACTATCCCAATTGGTAGGGTTGGCCGTGGCGCAGATCGTGATCTACCCGAAGCGCGTGGTTCATGGGCGGGACCGAGCGCTGGTGGCAGCCGGTCCGCTCGCAGGTCCGGCACGACACACCAATGGGCTCAAAGGCGCGGGTGTTCTCCAGATCAAGACCATCCGCATAGACGAGCGCTTTGGCATGGCGGACCTCGCAGCCCAGACCGATCGCGAAACGCTGGATCGGTGCGCCAAAATGCGTGCCGGGCTTAGAGACATCGCGGGCCAGACACAAATAGCGCAGCCCGTCGGGGGTTTCGGCCAATTGACGCAGGAATTGCCCGGGCGTCTCGAAGGCCGCATGCACATTCCACAGCGGGCAGGCCCCGCCATAGCGGGCAAATTGCAGCTTGGTGGCCGAGTGGCGTTTGGTGATGGTTCCGGCCCGGTCAACGCGCACAAAGAAGAACGGAATGCCCTTGTGATTGGGCCGCTGGAGGGTTGAGAGGCGTTGGGCCACCTGCTCGATCGAGGCACCAAACTGGGTGGACAGGACGTCCAGATCGTGGCGGTGCTGAGCGGCGGCGGAGCGAAACTCCGCGTAGGGCAGGATGGCGGCACCGGCGAAGTAGTTTGCCAGACCGATTTTGGCGATGGCGCGGGCTTCCTCGGAGCGGAACGGTCCAAGATCGAGCGTGGCATCAATCAGATCGCCATGGGCGGTCAGCGCGATCTGGTGGGCCATCTGAAACGCCTGCGTGGCCGGGAGGGTATTTGCCCCGAGGTAGAGGGTTTTGGTATCCGCATCGAAACGGCGCAATGGGCCATCTGCGATCTGGGTACCAATCCCGTGTCTGTCCTTGAGCCATTTGGCACCGGCGACCAGTTTGTGGGGGCCGGAAAAACCACAGGATTTGGCAAAATTTTCCGCCGCCCGGTCCACAGGGTCCACATAATTGTCGCAATAGTGAAAGAAATCGCGCACCTCTTCCCACGGGGTCGCGGCCAAATCATGGGCCTTTTCACCCAGGGCCTGATCAAGTGCGGCAAAGCGCTGGGTCGTTTCGCGGTGGGTTCGGTATAGGGTCAAAAGCGCATGGGCCAAGCTGGGCGCATTGGACGCGATCAGGCGCAGGTCATCGTCATGGGGCCGGGTCGCATCAAAGAGCGGATCGGCCAGCGTCTCGCTGAGGTCGGCCACAATCCGGTTGGCTTCATCCGCGGATAATGTACGCACGTCAAAGCCGAATTCCTGCACCAGTTTGAGCACCACTGCGGCAGAAAGCGGCCTGTGGTTGCGTTCCATCTGATTGAGATATGAGAGTGATACGCCCAGCGAGGAGGCGAATTCTTTCTGGGTCTTTCCGGTTTGCAATCGGGCTTCGCGCAGCTTCACACCGGCATAGATTTTTTCCGCGCGCATGGTCCCTCCTAAATGAGTTGCGAAGGATTAGCTGAAATTTTGCGAAGTTGCAAAGTTTGGTCAGGATCAGCGGGCGGCGGCCTCGACCCGGTTGGTATATATGGCAAGGATGATGCCCGCGAACCCGCAGCCCAGCATCATCAGGATCAGCGGCCAAGCCCCGGTTTCAGGGCCCAACAGCGCGCCGGTTATGGCCGACAGCGCCGAGCCCATCCCGATCATGGTGGCGGTGCCAAGCCCTGAGGCGGAGCCTGCAAGTTCGGGCTTCACGCTCAGAAGGCCAGAGGTGGCGGACGGCATCACAAGCCCGTTGCCCAGTCCCATGAAGAACAAGCTGCCGAAAAGTGCGGGGGCGGTTTGGATGCCGCTGAGCCAAAATCCAACCACCAGCAGCATCCCAAATGTGGCCACGTATCCGCCTGCAAGGATCATCCAGCCGATGCCCAGTCGGGTGGCATATCGACCGGTGAAGAAATTGCCCACCAGATAGCCCATTGGGATGATGCCGAAGTAAAAGCCCAGTGTTTGCGGCCCGAGCCCCAAGATCTCGCTGCCCACATAGGGTGCGCCGCCCAGGAATGCGAAGAACGCACCTGAGGTGACGCCGGCCACGAATGTGTAGCCCCAAAACCGGCGCGATCGCAGCAGTGCCGGATAGGCCGCGAATTGCTGGCGGAACCCTGTGGTTTGGTGGCGGTTGGTCTCGCCCAGATCAGCATAGGTGAGCCAAAACACCAATGTGCCTGCGGTGGCCATGGCGACAAAGTTGGCTTGCCAGCCGAATTTAGCGTCCAATACCCCGCCCAACATCGGGGCCAGCATCGGCACCAGCGCCATGCCCATGGTCACGTATGCGATCATCGATGCGGCTTGGTCGGGCGGTGCCATATCGCGCACGATGGCCCGCGACAGCACCATGCCGGAGGCCACCACCGCTTGCGCCATGCGGAAGAACAGGAACATCTCAACGGAGGTTGAGAACACGCATCCGACCGAGGCCAGTGTGAACACTGCCAGTGATGCCAGCAGGACCGCGCGTCGTCCGAACCGGTCCGACAGAGGGCCAAGGAAGATATTGAGCACCCCGGTGAGCGCCAGATAGGCGGAGATTGCCAATTGGATCAACGCGTAATCGGCCTGAAAATAAATCGCCATGGCAGGCATTGAGGGCAAGAAGATGTTCATGCTCATCGCCGCGATGCCCGCAATCAAGACCAAGGTCAGGATATGGGGCGGCGCGCTACGGCTCAGGAACCCCGATCCTGTTGCGGCATTTGAGCTGGGAGGTTGAACGGGCGTCATCGGTTCAGTTACGCCTTTCTTGAGGCCGAGGAAAAGCAAAATCGCGCTTCGCAAATTTGCATTATTCTTGTTTGCCGCTTCGCAATATATGCAAATTTGCTATTCCACGCTTCAAAATGGCGCAAAACAGCTCTAGGGACGTAGTCAAACCGCCCCAAAGGAGTTCCTTTCAGATGACACATATTTTGCAAGAGCTGGAAACCAGACGCGCGGAGGCCCGTGCCGGAGGTGGTTCACGCCGGGTTGAGGCGCAACATGCCAAGGGCAAGTTAACGGCACGCGAGCGCATCGAGCTGTTGCTGGATGAGGGGTCATTTGAGGAGTTTGACATGTTCGTGGCCCACCGCTGTGTGGACTTTGGCATGGAGACCCAGAAATACCCCGGCGACGGTGTGGTCACCGGATGGGGCACGGTGAACGGGCGGCAAATTTTTGTGTTCTCGCAGGATTTCACGGTTCTGGGCGGGTCGCTATCGGAAACCCATGCGCAGAAAATCTGCAAAGTGATGGATATGGCCATGAAGGTCGGCGCGCCCATTGTCGGGCTGAATGACAGCGGGGGTGCGCGCATTCAGGAAGGCGTCGCCTCTTTGGCGGGCTATGCGGATGTGTTCCAGCGCAACGTTCTGGCATCGGGCGTGATCCCGCAAATCTCGGTGATTATGGGCCCGTGCGCGGGGGGGGCTGTGTACTCGCCGGCCATGACCGATTTCATCTTTATGGTGCGCGACAGCAGCTACATGTTTGTGACCGGGCCGGACGTGGTCAAGACGGTCACCAACGAGGTGGTAACGTCCGAAGAATTGGGCGGGGCGAAAACCCACACGTCCAAATCTTCCGTGGCGGACGGCGCGTTTGAAAATGATGTCGAGGCGATGATGGAGGTTCGGCGGCTGATCGACTTTCTGCCCAAAGACAATCGCGAGGGGCCGCCCGTGCGCCCGTTTTTCGACGATCCAGGCCGCATTGAGGACAGTCTGGACACGATCATCCCCAGCAACCCCAACCAGCCCTACGACATGAAAGAGCTGATCTTGAAGGTCGCTGATGAGCATGATTTTTACGAGATACAGGAAGATTATGCCAAGAATATTCTGACCGGTTTCATTCGCCTCGAAGGGTCAACTGTGGGTGTCGTGGCCAACCAGCCCATGGTGCTGGCCGGGTGTCTGGATATTGACAGTTCGCGCAAGGCGGCCCGGTTTGTGCGGTTTTGTGATGCGTTTGAAATTCCGATCCTCACGCTTGTGGATGTGCCGGGGTTCTTGCCGGGGACGTCTCAGGAATATGGCGGGGTGATCAAGCACGGCGCGAAGCTCTTGTTTGCCTACGGCGAGGCCACCGTGCCCAAGGTGACGGTGATCACCCGCAAGGCGTATGGGGGGGCTTACGATGTGATGTCCTCCAAGCATCTGCGCGGCGATTTCAACTATGCGTGGCCCACAGCGGAGATCGCGGTGATGGGCGCCAAAGGGGCCACGGAGATCATCCACCGGGGCAAATCACCTGAGGAAATAGAGACGCTCACGGCGGAATATGAGGCGCGTTTTGCCAATCCGTTTGTGGCCGCGGAGAAGGGGTTTATTGACGAAGTGATAACGCCCCGCTCGACGCGAAAGCGGGTTGCGCGTGCTTTTGCGAGTCTGCGCGGCAAAAAGCTGTCTAACCCATGGAAAAAACACGACAATATCCCGCTTTAGGGGGAGTCACAAACTGTATGACTTGTGTATGACTCTTGTATGACATTTTGTCGGACTTTTGGACCGGCGTTAAGCTTTCAGTAAGATTTCGTTAAGGCTTTGGTAAGGGTTGGGCTGGGTTTTGGAGAGGCAAGGCTAATGATGAAACGCTTGGCGATGTGTAAGGGGAGCGCGCGGTGGAATTCCTCAATGCGGGTCAACGCCCATGACTAGATCATGGTGCAGTGGACCCAATTTAAGCGCTGAGCGCACGACCCTGGGTGAGTGCAATGCGCCCTCCCGTGGGGAGGTTTGGGCTGGCCTTTTGCACCAACATAACCGGAGCGTAACCTGATGGCCCTTCCGTATATGCTCAAGCACAAAGGTTTCCCCGGGCGTTATCCCGGCACCGATTTTCAGTACACTTTGCGGCGGGCCAATCCCAAAGGCGCGACCGAGCTGACCGCCCGCGAGCGCTTCAAGGATCGCCGCAAGCCCGAGCGGGATGCGGACGAGTATTTCCTGGCCTCTTTATGGGAGCATTTCGGCTCTGAGCCGTTTGAGCGCGGCAATCTCGATGCGGGACGGCTCTCGTGGTTGTTTGGCCGCGAGGTGATTGCAGCGGACGACGATTTTGATCCGTCATCCTATGAGGCCCTGCTCAAGATCGATGAGCGCCGGGCGCGGGCCAGTTTCCCGCAGGTGTTTGAGGGCTCGGTGTGATGCGCGCTTTATCTGAGCCACGCATTTGTGTTAATGTCCGCCCCAAGGCGGGCGCTGATGACCCGTCACGATCTATGAGGCAATATTTATGCGGTTATCAATCATTGCAGTTTTCTGCGCGCTGGGCCTATCGGCCTGCGGCTCATCTCTTTCAGACCGGACCCTTTCGGGCGGCGCATTGGGGGCCGTTGGTGCGGCTGTCATCAGTGCCGACCCTCTTGTCGGGGCTGCCGTTGGCGTTGCGGTCGGCGCGCTCACCAATTCATCGCAAATCGATCTGGGCGAGCCTATCTGGTAAGTTTGCGCGGGTTTGCGCTGGTCGTGGCTTTTGGGCGCGCGGCCTCTTGGAGTTTGGGTTTTCGCGTGGCTATCATTCAACGTGGAACTTTTTAGGAGAGCGATCATGCGACACGGACTTTATTTGGCGGCCCTTTTGGCGGTTGCCGCTTGCGGCGACACAGCGTTGGAGCAAGGTGCCATCGGTGCAGGCGCCGGTGCCGGTGCGGCCGTTCTTTTGGGCGGTGACGTGGCCACGGGTGCGGCAACTGGTGCTGCGGCCAATGTTATTTTCTGCCAGACCAATCCGGGCAAATGCGACGACGCAGGCACGCCACTTTAATCGGGGCCTTAATCGGGGCTTTGATCTGACATCTGGCCAGTCTGGCCATCACACTATCAAAGGCGCTGCACATTTGTGTGGTGCCTTTTTGCGTTTGGGAAGAGGACGAACCGCACATGTTTAAGAAAATTCTGATTGCAAACCGGGGTGAGATTGCCTGCCGGGTGATCAAGTCGGCCCGTGCCATGGGTATCAAGACGGTCGCGGTCTATTCGGACGCGGATGCGCAGGCTTTGCATGTGAAGATGGCTGATGAGGCGGTTCATATCGGCCCTCCTGCGGCCAATGAGAGTTACATTGTGATCGACAAGATCATGGCGGCCATCAAGGAGACCGGCGCGGAGGCGGTTCATCCCGGTTAC
Organism: uncultured Paracoccaceae bacterium; assembly: GCA_937920555.1. Taxonomy (GTDB): domain Bacteria; phylum Pseudomonadota; class Alphaproteobacteria; order Rhodobacterales; family Rhodobacteraceae; genus CAKZTM01. Next base: position 37,712 of record CAKZTM010000041.1, read on the forward strand.
GGATTTTTGTCGGAAAATGCCAAGTTTGCGCAGGCGTTGGAGGCGGCAGGTGTGGCGTTCATCGGCCCGCCTGTGGGGGCCATTGAGGCCATGGGCGACAAGATCACATCGAAAAAGCTGGCGCAGGAGGCGGGTGTATCGACTGTGCCCGGTTACATGGGGTTGATTGATGACGCGGAGCACGCGGTCAAGATCGCCGGTGAGATCGGCTATCCGGTGATGATCAAGGCTTCCGCTGGTGGCGGTGGCAAGGGCATGCGGATTGCCTGGGATGACACGCAGGCGCGTGAGGGGTTTCAGTCGTCCAAGAACGAGGCGGCGGCGTCCTTTGGTGATGATCGCATTTTCATCGAGAAATTTGTCACCCAGCCGCGTCACATCGAGATACAGGTCTTGGGCGACACTCACGGGAATTGCATTTATTTGGGCGAGCGGGAGTGTTCGATCCAGCGCCGGAACCAGAAGGTGATCGAGGAGGCGCCATCTCCGTTTTTGGATGAAGCGACCCGCAAGGCCATGGGCGAGCAGGCGGTCGCATTGTCCAAAGCGGTCGATTATTGTTCAGCCGGGACGGTGGAGTTTATCGTTGATGGGGATCGGAATTTCTATTTCCTTGAGATGAACACGCGCCTTCAGGTCGAGCATCCTGTGACCGAGTTGATCACGGGTGTGGATTTGGTCGAGCAGATGATCCGGGTGGCGGCGGGCGAAAAGCTGGCCTTAGCGCAAAAGGATGTGAAGCTGAACGGATGGGCCATTGAGAGCCGTCTTTATGCGGAGGATCCTTACCGGAATTTCCTGCCGTCCATTGGGCGTTTGACCCGGTACCGCCCGCCTGAGGAAAGCGCCACGGCGGAGGCGATTGTGCGCAATGACACCGGCGTTTTTGAGGGTGGTGAGATATCCATGTATTACGACCCGATGATTGCCAAGCTGTGTTCTTGGGCGCCCACACGCGAGGCTGCCATTGAGGTCATGCGCGGGGCTTTGGACGGGTTCGAGATTGAGGGCATCGGGCATAATCTGCCGTTTTTGTCCACGGTTATGGACCATCCGCGGTTCGTGTCCGGCAACATCACCACCGCCTTTATCGAGGAGGAATTCCCCGACGGGTTTGACGGAGCCAAGCTGCCGGGTGCGGTATTGGAGCGGCTGGCGGCATCGGCCTGTGCGATGCACCGGGTGCGCGAAATCCGCGACGCCCGGGTCTCGGGGCGGCTTGGAAATCATGAGCGCGAGGTTGGCCGGGATTGGGTTGTCTCTTTGGGCGGGCTTGATCTGGAGGCGCAAATCAAGGCGGACAGGGGCGGCTCGACGGTGACTTTGAACGGGACGGAATACAGGGTCGAATCTGATTGGACGCCCGGTGATCCATTGGCCCGTTTGCAGGTCAATGGCGCGCCTGTTGTGGTCAAGACCCAACCGCATCCCACGGGCATGCGCATGCGTCACCGGGGTGCTGATCTGTTGGTATTGGTGCGCACGCCGCGCCAGTTCGAGTTGGCCAAGCACATCCCTGAGAAAATCCCGGCCGACACATCCAAGCTGTTATTGTGCCCCATGCCGGGGCTGATTGTTGCGGTCAATGTGGCGGTCGGCGATGAGGTGCAAGAGGGCCAAGCCCTGTGCACGGTTGAGGCCATGAAGATGGAGAATGTTCTGCGCGCTGAGCGCAACGGGATTGTGTCCAAGGTCAACGCAAAAGCCGGGGACAGTTTGGCGGTGGACGATGTGATCATGGAGTTTGAGTGATCTTTGGGACCGACGTTCTTGGTGCTTTAAAGCAGGTTGATGCCCGCATCTGGCAGGCCGTCGTGGGCGGCGGCTTTGTGGCGTTGAGTTGGCTTTTGAACGGTTGGCGCAACAGGCGTGATGCCCAGCGCGGACGGGCCGAGCGCTTGCGCGATGTTCACAAGGCGATTTACGCCGAGATCAAGGCCTATGTTGTGGTGCTCAACCGCGATGATTTGGACGATTATGCGCAAGCCATGGTCGCGCGCATGCGGCAGGGCGAGCCCGGTGGCGGCGAGTTTATTCCGTTCATCCCCATCGAGCGCAACGAGACGGTTTTTCGGGCGATTGTGGGCGAAATTCATGTATTACCGCGCGCCACAATTGACTCGGTCGTGCTTTATTACAGTCAGTTGGAGGCGATCAGCGCGCTGGTGGAGGATATGAGGTCAGACGCGTTTGTGGCCATTGGTGTGGAGCGTCGCGTCAAGATGTATCTTGATTATATCAACATGAAAAAGATGGCGTTGGAGATCGGCGAGGTCTGTTTGGAAGTTATCGCAGCTTATGCCAGCGGCGGCAAAGATGCCGCTCAAGCCATTGTTATAAAACGCAAAGAATCTGCGGCTACAGAGAAAGGCCGCGATGATATCGCCGCTTTAGAGGGCGGTCAGATCAGTAGCCCGGTCGGGGCTTCGTCCGACCCGTGATTGGAACTGTGTCATATGGAACCTGGTTTTCAGGTGTGTCAGCCATCTGGTGTTCTCCAAGAGCGTCAGCGAAAGCGCGCTGCTCTGCCAATCATATAGGCGAATTCATTAACATTTTCAACCCAAACCGGGACATTCTTCGTGCCGTCTGCCCCGCTGCTATCCCTTGCAATCGCCGGCGTATCGCGGGTGATTACGGGCGCAAACTGCTCCGGTTTTCACGACAATCGCCCAAGCAGCGTGTCGCTGGGGTCTGGCATGGCAGGTTTGCGGCCAAAGATTGCGGCCAACACAGCGCCACTCACCGCGGCCCCGCCCAAAACAGGCAGGAAAAACCCCAGCAATTGGCTCCAAGCCATGATTTTGAAGGCGCCAACCCCGCCCAGCAACAGCGCCGAGAGCCAGCACCCCGCCGAGGCCCCGGCAATGGCACCAAACGACACCAATTGGGCCTTTGGAATTTGATCAAGCCGCATGCCGACCAAACGGTCCAGCCGCGGCAGAACATAGGCGTCGATCAGCCACATATTCAGCGTCAGGCCCACCACGACCGCCAGTTTCAGGATCAGTTTGGCGGACAATATGCCGTCGAGAATGCCCAATCTGATGGCCAAAAGGCCAAGGCCGCTGACCCACAACGCGACCACAGCAAGGCCGATGACGCAATGGGCTTGCTTCAACAGCGCCAGACACGCTTGATCGATGCCATTATGGAAGCGCCGGAACACAGCGACCTCAACGAATACGGCACAGCCAATTCCCACCGAGAACGCGGCCATATGGGCGACAGTGAACATGTCGAACATCAGGCCAATCATCCTGAGATCGTGCATTTGGCGTTTTCCCCTCGCAATCGCCAAGTGATATCAAATACTCGGCGCCCCCCGCGCAACACAAACCCGCAAAGATCGAATAAAACCTCTGTGCGGGCAAATCCATATTACGCGTTTACCCCAGGAAATGCACCTTTACTTGGGTCTTTTCTGGACAATCGGCGGATTTCGATCCATTTGAGGGCAAAATTGCGGGTTGGCTGCTATCTGCGCGACTGGATTTCCTGCAATCGCATGGGCATTTTGTCGATGGCCCGGCTCAGCTCGCGCACATTCCACGGGAAGGGTTTGCGCAATTTCACGTCCCCATCCTTACCAATGAGCAGTATCTGGAAGTCACGGGGATGGAACTGTGCGCGCAAAGCGGACGGCTCATCGCTTTGCACATCGACGATCACAACGACGTCGCGTTCCTCGATCTCGTCCATACGGTCTTCGAGCCATTCCAGCTGTTGGACAAGTCGGGGGTCATCTTGTGAGGGTGCAAAAATCACCAGCGGGCGGGCTTTCCACAGATACGAGTCTATGTCCGCGGCCTCGGTCCCCCATGCGGGTACAGCAATCACAGTCAAAATTTGGGCAATTATTCGTCGCATTTTGGTCCTTCCATACCTGATAGATAGGGTCGACGCCTCGCATTGCGAAGCCGCACCATGTTTTTTTTCGACAGGACGGTCCATTTGATGACATCTGCTTTTGATATGCGGCACATTATTTTGTCTCTTTTGGGGGCAATTGCTCCGTTTGCGGCAATTGTTTGGATGACTATAGCGCGAACGGGAGGTTATTTTGAGTACCCTCTTGATGATCCGTATATTCATTTGGCCATGTCCGAGCAGATCATGGCCGGTGGTTATGGGGTGAATGCGGGCGAGTTTGCCTCTGCGTCCTCGTCGATCTTGTTTCCGTTTCTGCTGGCCCCGTTTAGCGGGTTTTCGTGGCACTGGCTAACCCCGCTTTTTTGGGGGGCTGCCGGGCTGGTTGGCGGCGCCCTTTTATGGGGGAGATTTGTGGGCGAGATCGCGGCCCGGTCCGCCCCTGCGACGCGCGGCTATCTGTTGATCTTGGCGTTTATCGGGCCCATGTTTTTGCATCTGGTAGGCGTGTCCATGATCGGGATGGAGCATGTATTGCAGGTGTTGGCCGCCATGATGGTGGCCTATGGGCTGATCCGTTATGCCGATGGTCGCGGGGTTGGATGGATTTTGGCCGCGGGCATCATCTTGAGCCCGATGTTCCGGTTTGAGGGTTTGGCGGTGTCGTGTTTTGCCTGCGGTGTGTTGTTGCTGTCGGGTCGTCCCAAGGTCGCCATTGGTTTGGGTGTGGCCGCGTTGGTGCCGGTGATCGCCTATTTTGCCGCCATGACAAGCATGGGGTTGGCGCCTTTGCCCAACTCGGTGATGGCCAAGGCCGCCATTGTCGGCGGTGACACGCATTTTGTCACCGGCGAGGAAGACACCCGGCTTGAGACCTTGATCACAACGGTCAAAATCAGCTTTTCCTCCTCGTCCGGTTTTCCGCTTTTGATCCTGTCGATGTTCTGGCTGGTGGGGGCGTGGATCTGGCGCGGGGTCTTCGGGCGCACCCGTGTGTTGATCGCGTTGTCGGTGCCGGCCCTTGCCATGACCCATGTGTTTTTCGGCTCCATCGGGTATTTTTACCGCTACGAGATTTATGCTTGGAGCTACGGCGTTATGGTCACGCTCTATTTGATGTCTTTTGTGTGGGACCGGTTTGATCTGGCCGCGCGGGTCGCGCCTGCGGCATTGATTTTGGCATTGGTTGCGGGCGGGCGGCATTATCCGCTTCAGGCGTTTTTCATTTACCCCGATGCGGGCGCGGCCATTGGTGTTCAGCAAAAGCAAATGGGCCGGTTTGTGGATGATTACATCATTGGGCCTGTGGCGGTGAATGATTTGGGTCATGTGGCGTATCGCAACCCGCATTACGTTTTGGACTTATGGGGACTGGCCTCTCGCGAGGCGCTTGATGCGCGGCTAGAGGGCCGTGATCCCAATTGGGCGGATGGTTTGATCGCACGCTATGATGTGGGGGTCATCATGATTTACGACTGGTGGTTTCAAGGGCGCATCAACCCGGACTGGATCAAGGTCGGTGAGATGACCATCACCCGGCGCATGGGCGCATTGGGCGGCTCGGTGGTGGCGTTTTACGCGGTATCTGAGAATGACGAGGCCAAGCTACGGGCCGATTTGGCGGCGTTTGCACCTACGCTGCCGGCGGGCACGGAGTTTGCGTTTGTGAACTGAAACGGCCAGCGGTTGCTGGTTTGGGCAATGGAGGCGACACAATGGATGCTAAGTGGAAAGCACTGGCAGAAAAGGAACTGCGCGGGCGGGCCTTGGATGATCTGACTTGGGACACGGCCGAAGGGATTGCTGTGAAGCCGGTTTACGGCCCCGAGGATGCGGGCGCGCCTCATGCATTGCCGGGTTTGGAGCCGTTTACGCGCGGGCCGCGTGCGACCATGTATACCGGGCGTCCTTGGACAATCCGCCAATATGCGGGATTTTCCACCGCCGAGGAAAGCAACGCGTTTTACCGCGCGGCGTTGGATGCGGGTCAGCAGGGTGTCTCGGTGGCCTTCGATTTGGCCACCCACCGCGGTTATGACAGCGACCATCCCCGCGTGGAGGGTGATGTCGGCAAGGCTGGTGTGGCCATTGACAGTGTCGAGGACATGAAGATCCTGTTTGACGGGATCCCGCTTGACAAGGTTTCGGTCTCCATGACCATGAACGGGGCTGTGATCCCGGTCTTGGCGTCGTTCATTGTGGCCGGTGAGGAGCAGGGCGTGGACCGCGCGGCTCTGTCGGGCACCATTCAAAACGACATTCTCAAAGAGTTCATGGTGCGCAACACCTATATTTACCCCCCTGAGCCGTCCATGCGGATTGTGGCGGATATTATTGAGTACACGGCCAAGGAGATGCCGAAGTTCAATTCGATCTCAATTTCGGGCTATCACATGCAGGAGGCCGGGGCGAATTTGGTCCAAGAGCTGGCGTTCACGCTGGCGGACGGGCGGGAATATGTGAAGACGGCGATTGCGCGCGGCATGGATGTTGACGCATTTGCCGGGCGCTTGTCGTTCTTTTTCGCCATCGGGATGAATTTCTTTATGGAGGCGGCCAAATTGCGGGCGGCGCGGTTGTTATGGCACCGGATCATGAGCGAGTTTGGGGCCAAAAAGCCCGGCAGTTTGATGTTGCGGACCCATTGCCAGACCTCCGGGGTCAGTTTGCAGGAGCAAGATCCCTATAACAACATTGTGCGGACCGCCTATGAGGCCATGTCGGCGGCTTTGGGCGGCACGCAAAGCCTGCACACGAACTCGTTTGATGAGGCGATTGCGCTGCCGACCGAGTTTTCATCGCGCATTGCCCGCAACACCCAGCTGATTTTGCAAAACGAGACCGGGGTGACCAATGTGGTCGATCCTCTGGCGGGGTCGTATTATGTGGAGGCATTGACCCGCGAGTTGGCCGATGCGGCTTGGAAGATTATCGAGGAAGTGGACGAGTTGGGCGGTATGACCAAGGCTGTGGCCTCGGGCATGCCCAAACTTCGGATCGAGGAAGCGGCGGCCAAACGGCAGGCGGCGGTGGACCGGGGCGAAGAGGTGATTGTGGGCGTCAATAAGTTCCGCCTTGAGACCGAGGACGAGATTGACGTGCGCGACATCGACAATGTCGAAGTCAGGGATGCACAAGTGGCGCGACTGGCGCGCGTCCGGCAAGGCCGCGACGCGGCGGCATGTGAAGGCGCCCTTGCGGCGCTTGAACAGGCCGCTCTTACGTCCCGCGGAAACTTATTGGAGCTGGCGGTTGAAGCCGCCCGCGCGCGTGCCACGGTTGGGGAGATTTCAGACGCTATGGAAAAAGCATTTGGCCGTCATTCGGCGGATGTCAGAACGCTCGCAGGTGTGTACGGGGCCGCCTATGAGGGCGACGCGGAGTTCGAAGCGATCCAAAAAGATGTGGAGGCATTCGCCGAAGACGAAGGCCGGCGCCCGCGCATGCTGGTGGTCAAAATGGGTCAGGACGGGCATGATCGGGGCGCCAAGGTCATCGCCACCGCTTTTGCCGATATCGGTTTTGACGTCGATGTGGGCCCTCTCTTTCAGACCCCGGAGGAAGCCGCCGAAGATGCCATCGACAATGATGTGCATGTGATCGGCATTTCCTCGCAGGCGGCAGGTCACAAGACGCTGGCCCCAAAGCTGGTGGAGGCGCTCAATGCCAAAGGGGCCTCGGAAATTCTGGTCATTTGCGGCGGTGTGATCCCTGCTCAGGATTATGATTATCTTTATGAGCGCGGGGTGAAGGCGATTTTTGGTCCCGGCACAAACATACCTGAGGCGGCCAAAAACATCCTTGACCTGATCCGTAACTCTGGTTGATTGGGCAGGCCCCACAAGAACGGAACAGCACAATTTCAGCAATCTTGTCCTCAGAGGTTTTCACAGCGGTGATCAATTTGGAGCACCGCCCCGACAGGCGTGACAAGATCGCGGCGCAATCTGCCCGTCTTGGGGTTGATTTGCAGTTTTTCCCGGCTGTGAACGGCTATGCGGCGTCCGATGATTTCTTTGATACACGGTTTGCCCGCAGCGGGCCTCTGGGCCTTTTGGGGACCGGGGACAAAGCCTGCACGCTCAGTCATTTCAATGCGTTGGAGGCGTTTTGTGCCGGGGATTGTTCGTATTGTTTGATGGTCGAGGATGATGCCATCATCTCAGCCGAGCTTGGTCTTTGGCTCGGCGACTTGTCCTGGTGGCCCCGGGGTGCGGATGTGGTCAAGTTGGAGGCCTATGAGCAAGCCGGGCTGGTTGTTCTGCTGGGCCCCGATCACAGTTGTCACTTGGGCCGGTCTTTGGCGCCTTTATGGTCGCGTCATGCGGGCACATGCGGATATATGATCAGCAAAGCGGGCGCGCGTGCGGCTTTGGCGCAATCGGATCATGTGGATGTGCCCATTGACCATCTCTTATTCAACGGAAATATCTCAGCGCTTGCGCGGCAGTTGAACGTCTACCAGCTGTACCCCGCGCTATTCAAACAGACCCCTCATGAGGGCACCAGCGATGTGATCGGGTTGCGCAAGCGGCCCAAGGGTGTCGCGCGGCTGGCGCAGGAGTTACGCCGCGGTTTGGGCGAGGTCAGGCGTTTGCCTATCCAGATTTCCCAGCGTCTTTTCAGGGGCGGTCTCATCGAGGCCATCCAATTTGCCGACACGCCCAAACATGCCAAACCTGCTTAGCTTCATAGACGCGTAACAATTCTCACGCTAGGAAGGAGTTTGCACCCCATTGGAGTATCTCAATTGACTGATCGCAATGATGCCAACCGGCAAGCCGCACTTGATTATCACGCCCATCCCAAGCCCGGAAAGCTGGAGATCCGCCCCACCAAGCCCATGGCCAGTCAGCGCGATCTTGCGATGGCCTATTCCCCCGGCGTGGCCGAGGCGTGTCTGGAGATCAAGCAAAACCCCGCACTGGCGCCCACCTACACCACCAAGGGCAATCTGGTTGCGGTCATCTCTAATGGCTCGGCGGTTCTTGGGCTTGGGAATATTGGCGCGCAGGCCTCCAAGCCGGTGATGGAGGGTAAGGCGGTTTTGTTCAAGAAATTCGCCAATATCGATTGTTTTGATATCGAGGTGAATGAGAGCGATCCTGAAAAGCTGGCTGATATCGTGGCCGCTTTGGAGCCCACATTTGGGGCGATCAATCTGGAGGATATCAAAGCGCCTGACTGTTTCGTGGTCGAAAAGCTGTGCCAAGAGAAAATGGGCATTCCGGTTTTTCATGATGATCAGCACGGCACGGCCATTGTGGTCGGGGCTGCGGCCACAAATGCGTTGCATCTGGTGGGCAAGCGTTTTGCCGATATCAAGGTGGTCTCCACCGGCGGTGGTGCGGCGGGCATTGCTTGTTTGAACATGTTGCTCAAGTTGGGTGTGAAGCGCGAAAATGTCTGGCTCACCGATATTGAGGGGGTGGTTTTCAAGGGTCGCGAAAAGGACATGACCCCGCAAAAGGCAGACTATGCGCAAGACACGGATGCGCGGGTTTTGGATGATGTGATTGAGGGGGCTGATCTGTTTCTGGGTCTGTCTGCAAAGGGTGTATTGACCCAAGACATGGTCAAGAAAATGGCCAATGCGCCGGTCATTTTAGCGCTGGCCAATCCCAACCCTGAGATCATGCCCGATGAGGTCAAGGCGGTTGCGCCTGATGCGATCATTGCCACCGGGCGGTCGGATTTTCCCAATCAGGTCAATAATGTGCTTTGTTTTCCGTTCATTTTTCGCGGTGCCTTGGACATTGGTGCGACTATGATCAATGACGAGATGAAGATCGCCTGTGTGGCGGCGATTGCGGATCTGGCACGCAAAGCCTCTACGGCGGAGGCGGCTGAGGTTTACGCCGGTGAGAACCTGACTTTCGGGCCCGATTATGTGATCCCCAAGCCTTTTGATGCGCGTCTGTTGGCGGCTGTCGCCGGTGCGGTCGCGGAGGCTGGAACCGATAGCGGTGTGGCCGCGCGCCCCATTGCGGATATTTCCGAGTACCGCGCCCATCTCAACAGCACTGTGTTCCGTTCATCCACCATCATGAAGCCGGTGTTTGATGCCGCCCGCATGTCGCCGCGCCGCATTGTGTTTGCGGAAGGCGAGGACGAGCGCGTGTTGCGCGCCGCCCATGCGATGATCGAGGACACCGTGGACAAGCCCATTTTGATCGGGCGCCCTGAGGTGGTGGAAAACCGGCTCGCCAAAATGGGGCTCAAAATCAAGATCGACCGGGATTTTGAATTGGTCAACCCGCAAGATGATCCTCGATTTCGGGAGTATTGGGGCACGTATCACGGTTTGATGGAGCGGCGCGGGGTGACGCCTGCATTGGCGCAGACAATTGTGCGCACCAACACAACTGTGATTGCGGCCACCATGGTACACCGGGGCGAGGCGGACAGTCTGGTGTGCGGCACGTTCGGGCAGTATTTGTGGCATCTCAAGCATGTCACCGACATTCTTGGGCGAGACGGATTGAAGCCTGTGGGTGGTTTGAGTTTGATGCTCAATGACACGGCCATTTTTGTGGCCGACACCCATGTGAATGCCGATCCCACGCCTGAGCAATTGGCCAATATTGCAATTGGGGCTGCCCGCCATGTGCGCAGATTTGGTCTGGAGCCGCAGGTCGCGTTATGTTCGCATTCGCAATTTGGCAATTTGGATACGGATTCGGGTCGCCGCATGCGCGATGCCATCCAAATTCTGGACGAGACCGGTGTGGATTTTGTCTATGAGGGCGAAATGCATTCCGACAGCGCTTTGGACCCTGCGTTGCGCGAGCGGATTTTCCCAAATTCGCGGATCAAGGGTGCGGCCAATGTGTTGATTTTCGCCAATGTGGATGCGGCCTCTGGCGTGCGCAACATGCTCAAGATTGTGGCCGGCAGCCTTGAGGTCGGGCCCATTTTGATGGGCATGGGAAACAAGGCGCATATCGTGACGCCGTCGATTTCGGCGCGCGGATTGCTCAACACTTCTGCTTTGGCTGGCACATCTGTGGTCAACTATGCTTGAGCCCGGGTGAGAGTGGGTTGTCGTGATTGCGACCTGCTACAAAATTTTACCAAAAAGCAAAAAACGGATCATTTTGCGATGCAAAACGCCATCAGATTGCCCGAAACGGGTTCAAATGCCATCACATACCCAGATAATTAACGGCCCGAAACTTGCATTAACCAAACGATAACCATTTGCATTTTTTAGGATGCCCAATTGAGAACCCAAGTTTCGCACGTACTGATGATTGCTGTAGCTACACTTTTGACAGCGGTAAGCCCTTCCAACGCACAATCGGAGGATCCGGTCTTCACGGTTCTGTCTCAATCCGACAGCGCCACGGCTGAGATATCCTTTTCGCTCTCTGAGCTGGAGGCTTTTCCACAGGTCACTGTTCTGACCGAAAACGAGTTTGTGGACGGCATGACCGCTTTTAGTGGCCCGCTTGCGCGGGTGGTCTTAAAGCAGACCAACGATATCAGCGCTCAAGAGGTCAAACTGATCGCCGCCAACGACTATCACATCGTGGTGCCCGTAGATGATTTCCGCAAATACGATGTCATTTTGGCAACGCGTCAAGACGGTAATCTCTTTTCACGTCGGGACAAAGGCCCGGTTTGGCTGATATACCCCATGTCTGAGCATCGGGAATTGCGCGACAGCACCTATAATGCCAGATTGATCTGGCAGCTTGTGCGTATGGAGGTTTTGGAAAATTAAACGTACCCAAGTCATGCGGCTGCTCATCGCCACCGTCATTCTGACGTTGTTTGGTTTGGTCGCGCTTGGCTATAATGCTTTCAACACCAATCTCACATCTCTTCATCGTCTCAATCAGGAAAGTCTGGTTTGGACCTCGGACCAGATGAAATACGAGATGGCATCCCTGACCCGTGAGCTTGCCAAGTTGAAGGCGGGAACGGAGGGTGCCAGCCCGGCCACGGTCAACACCCGGTTTGACATTTTATGGAGCCGGGTTGCGCAATCTGAGGCGGGATCATTGGGCAAGCGTTTGCGGGCCTATGATGAGAACAGTCAAATTCTGCCTACGGTTTATGCGCAATTGCGCGCCTCCGAAGAGGATGTTGTGTCCTTGAGGGCGGATGACATTGAGACAATCGGCACGTTGATTGCGGCTTTCGATGCGCTTCAAAAGCCGCTTTTTGATTTTGATCGGAAAGTGTTTTTGGGCGAAGAGGCCTTCGTAGCTGATATCCGCGCACAGCTTTGGACCAGTGCGTTGTTTACTGCAATTGTGACGTTTGTGGCTTTTGCGCTGACGGTTGGCGCCTTGTTTTGGGTCAACCGCGAGAACAGCCGCAACAAGCAGATGGCCGAACATAATTTGGAACTGGCGGAGGCCGCCGAGAGCGCCAATCAAGCCAAGTCGCGTTTTCTGACGATGATGAGCCATGAGTTGAGAACCCCCATGAACGGCGTTTTGGGCATGATCTCTTTGGCCAAGCAGCCGGGCATGGCGGTCCCGCAATTGCGTCTGATCGAGCAGGCGGAAAAGTCGGGCAAGCAGATGATTTCCATGCTCAGCGACATTCTGGATTACGCGGCACTTCAGGACAAAGAAATGCAGTTGGAGCGCAAGCCCTTTGCGGTGTCCAATCTGGCGGATGCGGTTCATGAGCTGTTTGGGTCGGTCGCCCGCCGGGAAGGCATTGAGTTCAACGTCGCGGTCGAGCGCAATTGCCCCGAGCGGGTGTCTGGCGACATTCGCAGGCTCCGGCAGGTGGTGGCGCATTTTGCGTCCTACATTGTCGAGATGGCGGGCACGGATAATGTGGAGGTCAGCATTGGCCATCACGACAGCACGTTGCGGATGGCCATCAATTTTGACTATGGGCACGGACAATCGAGCGAGGTTTGGCACCCGGAGATATTGCTTGGGACCAACAGCGACGACCCCACGCAATTTGCATCTGACGCGCTTGGCCCTGCGGTCGCCCGTGGTATTCTGGCCCAAATGGGCGGAAAAGTTCAGTTGGGTCATTCCGACGGCAACCGGATTTCGGTGATCTTGAGCGCGCCTGCCAAGGTGGTTGAGCTGAATGAGATCTTGGTTCATATCGAGACCAAATCACAGGCTTTGCGAACAATTTGCGAGGTCGGATTGAGCGGAACCAAGGCCAAGGTGGTGGATCCCGCATACCCTGCCCGGGTCGATATTGTTTTGGTTGAGTGCGGTGGTCTTGATGAAATGGAGCGTGTGCAAAGCCTGTCACAAACTTACCCGGATGCGCTTTTGATCGCGCTTGGCACGCCCATTAATCCAAGTGATTTTGAGGGGCGATTGGACATTCCGATTGATCTCAAGGAGCTTCGGGCCTCGGTCTTACAACAATTGACTGGATAATAGCGAGATTGCACCTTTCTTTTTCAGCCTTAAAGTTGTATCAAAATAAATTACAAGCAACTTAAAGGCGACTCGAACTTGGAGTTGCACGTAAGCTGTATTGGATTCAACTTAGGTGATGAATGGATAATGCGTCGCGTGAACCCGAGAACACACCAGCCGGCCGGCGGAACCGCCATCTTGCAATGTTGTCTCATGACTTAAAGTCTGCTCTGACCGGCGTGATTGGTGGTCTCAAGCAAATTGAGACCGAAAAGCTGAGCGGGCCCGACCTCAAGCACCGCGATGGTGCTTTGGCCTCTGCCTTGGAAGCGACCAGACTTCTGGACGGAATTTTGGATATCGAGGCTATTGAGTCCGGTCAATTCGAGCTCAATGTTGAGGTGACCAATCTTGAGGGCTTTCTGGCAGAGATTTACCGGCGCTGGACTGCGCGGGCGGAGTGGAAAAATCTGACGCTCAAAGTGTTTATGGACGGCGATTTGCCCAAGACGATCGATTTGGATCGCGGGCGTTTATCGCGGGTTCTTGGCAATCTTTTGGACAATGCGATCAAGTATACCGATGCTGGCAAGGTCGAATTATCCGTGCATCTGGAAGGCACAAGCCAGGTTGCTTTTTCGATTTGCGATGATGGTACTGGGTTTTCCGAAGAAGCGCTCGACAGTCTGTTTGAGTTCCGTGGTCGTCCGCCCAATTCCACCAAGCCCGGTTCAGGTTTGGGGCTTTACATCAGCCAGTCGCTGCTGAGCCAGATGGGCGGTGAGATCAAGATTTGCAATCGGCCCGGTCGCGGTGCGGAGGCGGTTGTGGTTGTTCAGACCAATATCGCCGAGCAGTCGGCCAGAGAGGCGATTGAAACGACGGCATCTGTGTCGGTTTTCCCGTCCACCAAGCTGCCCAATTTGTCGGGTTTGAGCATTCTTCTGGCGGAGGACAATATCACCAATCAGATGGTTGTGACCCAGATGCTCGACGCTATGGGCGCGCAGTTTGAGATCGCCTCGGACGGTGTTGAGGCATTGGAAAAGTTCGAGGCGCATGATTTTGATGTGTTGCTTTTGGACATTGAGATGCCGCGGCTGTCGGGGCTTGATGTGATCCGGTCGATCCGGTCGCGCACTGACAAAAAGCGTGCCAAGACCATTGTGGCGCTCACCGCTTATGCCATGCGCGAACACCGCGAAAAGATATCCGGTGCCGGGGCGGATGGTTTGATTGCAAAGCCAATTCTGGGCATTGAAGATTTCGGCATAGACATTTTGGGGTACCACCATAAGGCGGGCTCGGATGGTGCCAGCGCGGGTACACAGGATGCGGATGGCGGGCCGAGTGCGGATGCCGGTGACGGTCTGATCGACATGCAAATTTACGGCAAGCTGGAAGAGACCATTGGTGCCGATACTATGGACGAGTTGTTGTCAAAGGTCGCCATCGATCTGATTTCGGTCCGTGACGGCATCACTGAGGGCCTGAAAGCATCAGAGCAATCGAAGATCGGCGCATCCTCTCATGTTTTGATATCTGTGGCCGGTGCGATCGGGGCGGTTTCGACCCAAGAGATGGCACAAAGGCTCAATAAAGCGTGCCATCACGGTCAGTGGTCTGAGGTCGCCGAAGGCTCGGCGCAATGTTTGACCAACATCGAAGAATTACTTAGGTTCGCCAAAGGGAAATCTCAGCGATAGGCACGAATATGACATCCCCTCTGCTTTTGGTCGAGGACACTCCATCTTTATCGTTGGTATACCAAAGTGTTTTGGAAAAGGTTGGGCACAAGGTCGATTGTGCATTCACTTTTGCCGAGGCCCGCGCCGCCTACACCAAGGGCAAGCACCGGACCATTCTTCTTGATCTGGTGCTGCCCGACGGGGATGGCAGCGACCTGATGGGTGAAATTCTTAAATCTGATCCAGACTGCAAGATTATTGTGATCACAGCCAATGGTTCGGTCAACAGGGCTGTCGAAGCCATGCGGGCGGGCGCTTTCGATTTTCTGGTCAAACCGTTTGATGAGAGCCGGTTTCTGTCTGCGGTTCAAAATGCCATCAAGGCCGGTGAGCTTGGAAAGGGGCGTTCCAAGCGCAAGCTGGCGGTTGCCACGTCTGAGTTCCACGGCTTTATCGGATCCTCCCCGCCCATGCAGCGGGTTTATGAGATGGTCAGTTCTATCGGGCAATCCACGGCGACCGTTTTCATCACCGGGGAAAGTGGAACTGGCAAGGAGGTTTGTGCGCAGGCGACCCATGATGTCTCTAACAAGTCGGACGGCCCATTTGTGCCGCTCAATTGCGGTGCAATCCCGCGCGATTTGCTGGAATCGGAAGTGTTTGGCCATCTGAAAGGGTCATTCACCGGGGCCATTGCGGATAAAAAGGGTGCGGCTGAGATGGCCAATGGCGGCACGCTGTTTCTTGACGAGATATGCGAAATGGATTTGGCGTTGCAAACCAAGCTCTTGCGGTTTTTGCAGACCTCCATGATCCAGCCTGTGGGCGCTACCATGCCCAAGCTGGTGGATGTGCGCATTGTGTGCGCCACCAACCGCGACCCCCGCGAGGAGGTTCGCGCTGGCCGGTTCCGGGAAGATTTGTTCTACCGGTTGCATGTGGTTCCCATTCATTTGCCCAAACTCATCGAGAGGGGCGAGGATGTTAACGAGATCGCCAGCCGGATTTTATTGCAGTTTTCGGCCGAAGAGAAAAAATCCTTCAAGCGTTTGAGCGAGAGCACCAAAGAGGCGTTCCGCAGATATTCTTGGCCGGGCAATGTGCGTCAATTGCTCAATGCGTTGCGCAATGTGGTGGTGTTGCATGACGGCGAGGAGGTTTTGCCGGAGATGCTGCCTGCCGAGATCACCCAAGACAGCGCGCCCACGCGCATCGAGGTGCAGCCTGCGCAGGATGGTCCGTCCGACAATTGGGGGCCTGAGCCTGCGACGACGGTTCATCCTTTCCGAACCGAAGTGGCCCCACCGCCTGCGCAAAGCACCTTGGTTGGCAAAACGCTGGCTGAGGTGGAGCGGGAGCTGATCGAGGCCACGATCGCCCATTGTGGCGGCTCAATACCCAAAGCTGCACATATTCTGGACGTCTCTGCCTCAACCATCTACCGTAAGCGCGAGGCATGGGCGGCGCAAACACGGGCGTCCTGACTGGCCTCGACTGTGCGGCCATCAAGGGTATTTCGATGTCACATTCTCAAGATCTTTACAGCGCCGCGAAGGCGGTTCGCGATCATGCGCATGCGCCCTACTCCAAGTTTCACGTGGGTGCGGCGATCCGCGATGCATCCGGTCGCATTCATGTGGGGTGCAATGTGGAGAATGTGGCCTATCCAGAGGGCACCTGTGCTGAAGCCGGTGCCATTGCGGCCATGTGTGCCAGCGGCGGGTCGCGCGAGATAGCCGAAGTTGTGGTGGTGGCCGACAGCGTGCCGCCGGTGACACCGTGTGGGGGGTGTCGTCAAAAACTGGCGGAGTTTGGCAATGGTGAGGTTACGGTCAGTTTGGCTGATTTGGACGGCGTTAAGGTCACCATGAGTATGGCCGAGCTTTTGCCCGGCGCTTTTTCGACCCAGCACATGGCGTTAGACGGGGGCGGCAATGGATGATTTGAAGCAAGATGCGGCGCGGGCATTGGCCTGTCTGGATTTGACCGATTTGTCAGATGGCTGCACGGCGCAGGATGTCAGTGAGCTTTGCGCGCGCGCTCAAACCCGGTTCGGGCCTGTGGCGGCGGTGTGCATTTGGCCGCAATTTGTAGCTCAGGCGGTTCGTGCGTTGAGTGCGACCCCGATCAAAGTCGCCACGGTGGTGAATTTCCCGCAAGGGGATCATCCGGCCGGCGAGGTGATCGCTTTGACCCAAAAGGCTTGCGAGGACGGAGCTGACGAGGTTGATATGGTAATCCCGTGGAAAGCGTTGTTGGAGGGGCACCCGGAGAATGTCTCAGCCCGTGTGGCGCGTGTGAAGCGTGCGGCGGATCGCTCCAAGGTGAAAGCGATCTTGGAGACCGGCATGTTGATGACGCCAGAGTTGATCGCACAAGCCACGCACGGGGCCATTGATGGCGGTGCGGATTTTGTCAAAACATCCACTGGAAAGGTGCCCATCAATGCAACGCCCGGTGCAGCGCGGGTCATTTTGGAAACCATCAAGGAGATGGGCGAGGATGTGGGTTTCAAGGCCGCAGGCGGGGTGAAAACCACCGAGGATGCAGCCGAATATCTGGCCATTGCCGATGAGATCATGGGGCCCGGCTGGGCGGTTCCGTCTCATTTCCGTTTTGGGGCGTCCAGTGTGTTGGACGCTCTTTTGGCCACGTTGGGCGGTCAGGCGGCACCTGAAACCGGCAAGGGGTATTGATGCTCGCGCAGGAAATCATTGCGAAAAAACGCGATGGTGTAGCACTTGCGGCGGGTGAGATCTCGCAATTTGTGCGCGGCTTGACCGATCATAGTATCGGGGACGCGCAGGCCGGGGCTTTTGCCATGGCGGTATTGCTCAAGGGCATGGATGCAGCCGAGCGGGTGGCCCTGACACAGGCCATGCGCGATTCAGGCTCGGTTCTGGATTGGGATCTACCGGGACCGGTGGTCGACAAACACTCCACCGGTGGGGTTGGTGACAATGTATCGCTGATCTTGGCCCCTGCCTTGGCGGTATGCGGGGCTTATGTGCCGATGATCTCGGGGCGCGGTTTGGGGCATACGGGGGGCACACTTGATAAGTTTGATGCCATTCCCGGATATCAGACCCAGCCCGATCAAGAGACATTGACGCGCGTGACCCGCGATGTGGGCTGTGCGATCATCGGCCAGACCAGCGATATCGCCCCTGCGGACAAGCGGCTTTATGCGATCCGCGATGTGACCGGTACGGTTGAGAGTATTGATCTGATTTGTGCCTCGATCCTGTCGAAGAAACTGGCGGCGGGGCTTGGGGCTTTGGTGTTGGATGTGAAGGTCGGGTCTGGGGCGTTTATGTCATCGATGGATGACGCGCGCGCGCTGGCGGCCACTTTGGTGGAGGTGGCCAATGGGGCGGGCTGCAACACCAGCGCTTTGATCACGGATATGAACGAGCCTTTGGCAACGGCGGCGGGCAATGCGCTTGAGGTCGCAAATGCGGTACGGCTGTTGCGCGGCGATGAGATCGATACCCGGCTTTGGGATGTCACGGTCGCCCTTGGCGGGGAGTTATTGGCCTCGTCCGGGCTGGCCGGGGATGCCGCGAGCGGTGCGGCCAAGATCGCGGATGCGCTGCAATCGGGTCAGGCTGCGGAGCGGTTCGGGCAGATGGTGGCCGCTCTGGGCGGGCCATCTGACTTTATGGAGACGTTTGAGACCCATCTGGATCACGCGCCCATCATTGAGGAGGTTTTGCCGCAAAGCGAGGGTTTCGTGAGCGCCATCAACACCCGCGAGCTGGGTATGGCCGTGGTCGAGCTTGGCGGCGGCAGGCGTGATCCGTCTGACAAGATTGACTACGCGGTTGGGTTGGATTGGACCGCCGGATTGGGGCTTATGGCGGATGCTGAAACGCCGCTTTGCCGGATACATGCGCGGACCCAGGCACAGGCTGATGCGGCGCAAGCCCGCATCAGGGGTGCCTATAGTCTGAGCGAAACGCCTGCGGCAGAGTACCCGTTGGTCGTGGAGCGGTTGGTCTGATGGCGCGGGCAATCCTGATCGTTTTGGACTCTGTTGGATGCGGCGGCGCACCGGATGCGGCAGATTTCGGCGATGAGGGCTCCAACACATTGGGCCACATCATTGAGGCCTGCGCACAGGGGCGCGCCGAAGAGGGCAGAACAGGGCCTCTTCATATCCCGCACATGGACGCGTTGGGATTGGGGGCGGCTGTGCGCCTGTCCACGGGCATTCAAACCCCCGGGCTGGACGCGGTACCATCCGGGCTTTGGGGGGCGGCCACGGAAGTATCCATTGGCAAGGACACACCGTCAGGTCATTGGGAGCTTTCAGGCGTGCCTGTGCCGTTTGAGTGGCATTATTTTCCCGACACTGAGCCTGCATTTCCCGAAGATTTGGTCGCGAAATTTGTAGCGCAGGCCGGCATTCCGGGCATTTTGGGCAACATGCATTCTTCGGGCGTGCCGATCATGGAGGCGTTTGCAGCAGAGCATCTAAAGACCGGCAAGCCGATCTGTTATACCTCTGTTGATAGTGTATTTCAGATTGCAGCCCATGAAGAGGTGTTCGGTCTGGACCGGCTTTATGAGATTTGCAAAATCGGCGCTGAGATCATGCATCCCATGCGGGTGGGCCGTGTGATCGCGCGGCCTTTTGTGGGAAGTGAGGCGGATGGTTTTTCGCGGACTTCCAATCGCAAGGATTTTGCGATTACGCCCCCTGACGGCACGTTATGCAACCGGGTGGAGGCCGCTGGTGGGCGTACCTTCGGGGTTGGCAAAATCGGTGATATCTTCGCCTATTCCGGCATCTGTGAAAGCCACAAGGGTGCCTCCGATAGCGACCACATCGATTTGACCCTCACGATGATGGACACTGCCCGCGCAGGCGATTTGATTTTCACAAATCTGGTTGATTTTGACACGCTCTACGGCCATCCCCGCGACGTATCCGGGTATGCCCGCAATCTAGAGGCGTTTGATCTGAGATTGCCTGAGCTGTTGGCCAAGATGCGGAGTGACGATCTGATGCTGATCACCGCAGATCACGGCAACGATCCCACATGGCGCGGCACGGACCACACCCGCGAGCGGGTGCCTGTGATCGGTGCGGGGCTTGGCGCACGCGAGATCGGGATTTGCGGTTTTGCGGATGTGGGTGAAACTCTTGCGGCCCATCTGAAGCTGCCGCCGGGCCAACACGGGACATCTTTTTTATGACCGATTTTCGCGCCATGCCCAAAGTTGAGCTGCATCTTCATCTTGAGGGGGCGGCCCCGCCGGAGTTCATCCGAACCTTGGCCGCCGAACAGGGTGTGGACCTGTCGGGGGTTTTCGATGAGGCGGGGGCTTACAAATGGTCCAATTTCGTGGAGTTTCTGGGCGTCTATGAAGCGGCTTGCGAAGTGTTGCGCGGCCCCGAAGAGTTCAAGCGGTTGATGAAGGCGGTTTTGGCCGCGCAGGCCGCGCATGGAGTGCTTTACACGGAGCATTTTTTAGCCTCGGACCTTTGCGGCGACGGGAGTGCGGTTGCTTGGGGCGAATATCTTGCGGCCATGGACGAAGGCGCTCAGGAGGCGCTGGCGGAGCATGGTATCGAGGTGCGGTTCATTCCCACCTGCATTCGTCATTTCGGGGCTGACAAGGCGGAGCATGCGGCAAGGTTGGCAGCGCAAACCGCCGGTGGACGGGTCACGGGCTTTGGCATGGGTGGAAATGAGAGCCATTTGATGCCCGCCGATTTTGCCCGCGCTTTTGAGATTGCGGGGGACGCCGGTTTGGGGCTGACCTGTCACGCGGGCGAGATTGAGGGGCCACAGATGGTCAACGCCACTTTAGATGCGCTCAATGTCACCCGCATTGGCCACGGTGTGCGGTCTATTGAGGACCCTGCGACTGTGGCCCGTTTGGTGCGCGAGGGCATTGTGTTGGAGGTCAATCCCGGCTCCAACATCTCGCTGTCGGTTTTTCCCGATTGGGCGTCCCATCCGCTGACCAAGCTCAAAGATGCGGGCGTTAAGGTGACAATCTCTACCGATGATCCGCCCTATTTCCACACGGACATGACCCGCGAATATGACATGGCGGAACGTCATCTGGGGTGGGACGCGGCCGCCTTGCGCGCACAAAACGCTGTTGCGATGGACGCCGCCTATTGCGATGAAGAGACCAGAACCCGCATCAAAGACAGGCTTTGAGGATCACCATGGACCACGTCATTCACGTCACCCACCCTCTTGTTCAGCACAAGCTCACGATTATGCGCGACAAGGGCACCTCGACGGCTGTGTTTCGGCAGCTTTTGCGGGAAATTTCGCTATTATTGGGCTATGAGGTGACCCGCGATCTGCCGGTGACCACCAAAACAATCGAGACGCCTTTGACCGACATGGAGGCCCCAACGCTCAAGGGCAAAAAGCTGGCGCTGATATCGATCCTGCGGGCCGGCAACGGGCTTTTGGACGGCGTTTTGGAGTTAATCCCTTCGGCGCGTGTGGGATTTGTGGGGTTATACCGCGATCATGACACGCTTCAGCCGGTGCAATATTACTTCAAAGTGCCCAAAGATTTGCCGCAGAGGCGGGTGATTGCGGTTGATCCCATGCTGGCCACCGGCAATTCATCTGTCAAAGCCATCGATTTGTTAAAGGATGCCGGTGCCAAAGATATTAAATTTTTATGTCTTTTGGCTGCCCCGGAGGGGATTGCACGCATGAAGGAGGCCCATCCCGATGTGCAGATCATTACGGCGGCCATAGACGAAAAACTCAACGATATCGGGTACATAATCCCCGGTCTGGGCGATGCGGGAGACCGCATGTTTGGCACAAAATAGGGCGATCGGTGGTCCCGGTTCCACCCAAATTCTACTAAATTTGGCTGGAATTTATTAAACGGGCATAAACACATAGCTGCGATACAGGGCTGGTATTGTTTTTGTGTAAGCATCCCGGGTGGGGTGTTCGTGTTTAGGAGTTGAGTAATGCGAAAGTACATTGTGTTGGCA
This sequence comes from uncultured Paracoccaceae bacterium, assembly GCA_937920555.1. GTDB lineage: Bacteria > Pseudomonadota > Alphaproteobacteria > Rhodobacterales > Rhodobacteraceae > CAKZTM01. Next base: position 59,611 of record CAKZTM010000041.1, read on the forward strand.
GTTTTGGCAGCCACGGTTGCGGGATGTAGTGATATTCCAATTGATGGTTTGAGCCGTTCTGGCTGGAACGATCCGATTTCAATGCCCCCTGCCGGTTACACGAAAGACACTTGGGTTGATGCACGAGGTTGTGTATTTTTCGCAACTCAAGCTGGTTGGGTGCCGCATGTTGGCGGCAATCTAAAGCAGGTCTGCCGCTAGAGCGTCTGCCATTTATTCTAAATCACTTAGGTTGAGACCTACCGCGACGATATCCGGTAGCTAAGCCGGGCGTTGGACCCAGAAAAGCAATGCGTTTTTGGGCCCACGCTTTCAATCCAAGATGCGGCCCATCGCGGCGGTTCGTCCCGTGGGCGGCCAAGTCTGGGCTTTGGATGGCGATCTTTTTGAACATTTGCGATCCGGTCAAAGCCGGGTCGCCAGAACCTCACAATATTCGTCCTTTTGGATGAATTTACACCGAATTCATATGTACTCTGCCGTCCATCATGACTTATGCTTTGCATAACTTTTGGGTTCTGCGGGATAAATACGGTGGCCACAAAACACATTTTACCAGTCATTCTGTCGCTTGCCGTTGTTGGATGCAGCGACGGCGAGGACAAAGTGACTTTCTTCTCGCTCCTGCCGCCGTCTTCGCGCGATATCGTGCAACCTGCAAATCTGCCGCCGGACAATTTCGACGGCGAGTTCTGGGTGGACCGAAACGGGTGCAGCTACATCAAAACCGGTAACGGCCAATGGGTTCCGCGCATGAACCTTGACCGGACCCGCATGTGCGACCCGTCGCTGGTGCCATCGGCCATTCAAATGGCTGAAAGTCTGGCGGGCCTTGCCCCAGAAGCAGCCGCTTCCGTTGGCGGTGACGCCGAGATCGCGGAGGTCAGTGAAGTGCGCCCCTCCCAAACCATACCGCCCACTTACGTTCAGGTCGGAAGTTACAGTGACACCGGTGTCGGGCTTGGCGTCCGTGAGAAGTTCGCCAGCATGGGCTTTCCGGTAGTGGGTCAGGATCAGGCCCCGCCTGAGGGTCGTGCGATCACGGTTGTTTTAGGCCCCTATTCAGATTCGGGTTTCCTTGAGGACGCCTTGGAAACCGCCAAATCACTGGGTCACAATGATGCTTATGTTTTCCAGAACCAATAATGCGGCGCATAACACACACAAAACACAGCGTATAATTGAGTAGGCCAGTTGTTTTATCTTTTCCGTTAGCCGCGGTCTTGGTAGACTAGTGGAAAATTACGAGGGTAGTAGCAATGATTTTCACTCTGAACCGCATGACTTTAGCTTGTGTCGCCGGTCTGGGACTATCTGCGTGTGACGCGCCCACGTTGGTCTCATTGCAGCCCATCGGTGCGCCGCTCCCCTCAAATTCTCAGCAGACCTTCGTGGATGCAGATGGCTGTAGCTGGTGGATCGTTGGCAATGGCGACGACTTACGTTGGGCTCCGATGACCAATTCAGTTGGCGAGCATGTGTGCGACGGTGGTGCCACGCGGTTTGATCCCCCAGTTGCCGGTGCGCTTCCGGTGGCCGGTGAGCTTCCCGCCACTGCGCCTGACACATTGGCCAGCGAACTTGACGCGGCCATTGAGGAGACAAGCGAAGCGACCGCGGTTCCGATCACGGCCGCACCGGAGGCAGAGCCGCAAGCAGAAACTGCGCCAGAGCCGGCGCCTGCGCCATCCGAGCCCGTTGCAGGCGACAGATCGTATTTTGTGCAGGTTGCGACCTTCGCCCGCGAGGCCAATGCGTCGGCCAGTGAAGCGCTCTTTGGCAGTCTTGGATACACGATTGATTCAGGCGCAGATGTGCGCGACAACGACAATCTTTACAGATTGATCCTTGGACCTTTCCCGAACCGCGAAGAGGCGCAAAAGGCGGTTGAGCGGGCTTTCAACGAAGGCTTTGACGACGCTTTCCCATTCCGCAAATAGGGTCGCGGTGGTCAGGTTATGACCACGGTTCTTGTGCGCAATGCCCGTGTGCTGGTCACTATGGATGGTGCGCGGCGCGAGCTTGAAGCCAGTGGTTTTTTTGCACGCAACGGGCGCATTGAGCAGGTTGGCGGTGATCTGCCTCGGATGGCTGACGAGATTGTTGATGCGGCCGGATGCGTGGTCACACCGGGGCTGATCAACACGCATCATCATCTTTATCAGACCCTGACCCGCGCGGTACCTGCCGGTCAGGACGCGCTTTTATTTGGTTGGCTCAAGACGCTTTACCCCATTTGGGCGCGGTTCGGGCCGGAGGAAATCCGGGTGTCGGCCAGTCTGGGTTTGGCGGAGTTGGCGCTGAGCGGCTGCACTTTGAGTTCTGATCATCTTTATCTCTACCCGAACGGTTCGTCTTTGGCCGACAGCATTGACGGGGCTCGCGAGATCGGAGTGCGGTTTCATCCGACCCGCGGCTCCATGAGCATCGGTGAGAGCGATGGCGGCCTGCCCCCTGACAGTCTGATTGAGGACGAGGCGGCGATCCTGACCGACAGTGCCGATATGGTGGACCGGTTTCACGACCCATCTGAGGGTGCCATGTTGCGAGTGGGAATTGCCCCCTGCTCACCCTTTTCGGTCAGCCGCGAATTGATGCGGGACGCGGCTATTTTGGCGCGTGAAAAGCAGGTCATGCTGCACACTCATTTGGCGGAAAATGACGAGGATGTCGTTTATTCGTTAGAGAAATTTGGCTGTCGTCCCGGGCAATATGCTCAAGATTTGGGCTGGACCGGCGATGATGTTTGGCACGCCCATTGCGTGAAGTTGGATGCAGGCGAGATTGATTTGTTTGCGCGCACAAAGACCGGTGTGGCGCATTGTCCCTGTTCCAATTGCCGGTTGGGCTCAGGTATTGCACCGGTCCGGGCCATGCGTGATGCGGGGGTTCCTGTCGCACTTGGGGTGGACGGCTCAGCGTCCAATGATAGCGGGTCTTTGATCGGTGAGGCACGGCAGGCCATGTTATTGCAGCGTGTGGCTCATGCAGCGGATGCCATGTCCGCCCGTGAGGCCCTTGAGATTGCGACTTTGGGCGGGGCGGCTGTGCTTGGCCGCCCGGATCTGGGGTCTTTGGAGGTTGGGAAACGGGCGGATTTTGTGCTTTGGGACACCAAGACCTTGCCCATGGCGGGTGGTTGGGACCCGGTGGCAGCGCTCATATTGTGCGGCCCTCACATGGCGCGGGATGTGTATGTGGAGGGGCGTGCGGTTGTGCGGGACGGACGACTGGCCACAGCGGATGGGCAAGAAATCACCAGCCACGCTGCCCGGCTATGTGAAAACTTGATAAACGGTTGAGGGTTCATCTTTCCTTTAGCATTCGTGGCACCTATATTTTGAGCAACCCAAATAGGATGACGCATGGCCGATCCCAACATTAAAGATGTGGAAACGGAAGAGGATGCCTATGCGCTGACCGGGCCGGTTGTCGATGCGATTTTGGATGCTGTAAAGCAGGACGAAAAGCCGCTGTTGATGGAGTTGTTAGAGCCGCTCCATGCCGCCGACATTGCCGATCTTTTAGAGCAGATATCCGCCCCCGACCGGCAGGGTTTGTTGGCGCTTTGGGGGGCTGAATTTGACGCCGATGTCTTGGCTGAGGTTGAGGAAGGCACCCGCGACGACCTTCTGGACGAGCTTCCCAATGACGTTCTGAATGAGGCCGTCAAGGAGTTGGACACAGACGACCTTGTGTACTTGATCGAGGATTTGGACGACGCGGATCAAGAGCGGGTTCTAGATGCCTTGGACGAGGGTGACAGAGCGGCGGTTCTATCTTCGTTACAATTCCCAGATGACAGTGCCGGGCGGATGATGCAGCGGGCGTTCGTTATGGCGCCCACCCATTGGACCGTTGGCGACACCATCGACCACATGCGCGCGTCCGATGATTTGCCGGAAAAGTTTTACGATGTGATTGTGACCGACCCGCGTCTGCGCCCTGTGGGTACGGTTGGGTTGAGCCGGATCATGGCCCATCCGCGCGACAAGAAGATCGCCGAATTGATGGAGGAAGAATTTCGCACGCTTCCCGCCTCTCAGACCCGCGAAGATGTAGGCTATGCATTTTCGCAGTATCATCTTGTGTCGGCTCCGGTTGTGGACAGTGACGGCAGGTTGGTGGGGATCATCACCATTGATGACGCGGTTGAAGCCATGGAAGAGGAGCGCCACGAGGACATGATGCGTTTGGCCGGTGTGGGCGCTGAGGAGGAGCTGAGCGACAGCATTTGGGAGACCGCCCGGCAGCGATTTCCTTGGCTTTTCGTCAATCTGATCACGGCTGTTTTGGCGTCGCTTGTGATTTCCATGTTTTCTTCGACCATTGAGGCTTTGGTGGCGCTGGCGGTTTTGATGCCGATTGTGGCCTCCATGGGCGGGAACGCGGGCACTCAATCCATGACAGTGGCCGTGCGCGCCCTTGCCACGCGAGATCTAACGCCGGCCAATGCGTGGCGGATCATCATGCGCGAAGGTATTGTGGGGCTTCTCAACGGGATTGCTTTTGCGCTGATCATTGGTGCGGTCGGGGTGATCTGGTTTGGCTCGCCCATGTTGGGTCTGGTGCTTGGCATTGCCATGGTGGGAAACCTGTTTGTGGCGGGGCTTGCGGGGATATTGATCCCGATTGCGCTTGATAAGTTGCGCATCGACCCTGCACTTGCGTCAGGGGCGTTTGTCACCACGGTCACGGATATTGTTGGTTTCTTTGCGTTTTTGGGATTGGC
>CAKZTM010000042.1 GCA_937920555.1 uncultured Paracoccaceae bacterium
CCAGAGCTGTGTTTCGGGGACAGTTTCGGCCCATCCCCTCGTGGCGTAAAGGGGGTTTTGCTGCGCTGCGGTAGGGAAATTGATTAACGGTTTTGGGGCGGCGGGGTTTTGAGCCCTTATTTACAAGGGTTAACGGGGGGCTTGGCGGAGTCACAATGTGTATGACATCTGTATGACTCCTGTATGACATTTGTCGGACTTTTGCGGTTTTCGGGCGAAGGTTAACGGGCCGCGCGGTCAAAACGGGTCGTTTCTTAGCAAATGGTAGCGAGGGCGTGCGCTGGTTTTGGGTGGGTTTTGGCTGTGTCTCTGTTCTACCGTTCTACTGTTCTAGAAAAGTAGAAACGTTAATTAACGAAATATGGAATTAGAGACGGGCGGGCTGTCGCTTCGAATTTGAGGTGCCAAAATGGACGCAAAATCGGCGCAAAATCGGCGCGTGGGCCGACACTACTGTGCTAGCGCAGTAGCACAGTTGTTAACCTTTTGCGGGCAGGGGTGTGGCCCATCCAAACGGCCCGCTAATATCGATGAATGCCGTCTCAAAAAGACCACGGCTATGAGTGCCTTTGAGCCTTTTGGGGGAGCGCCTTGTGTTGCCGCTCAACTGGCCGACAGACATCGCGGTCTTGCCCGCGTGATGGATGATGCTGGAGAGGTACTAAAGCGTCGGCCATCTATTTTGAACCACATGGGGCGATACCGACCACAACGATATCAAGTGGCATGAGCCAAAACGTTTTGCTTTTAGCTAGAGACCTGAGGCTGACCTAACGTTTTGAAATATTAGATTTCGGAAAGCTTTAGGTGAGCCCGGTTTAAAGCGGAACGCTCTAGCGCCGTTTTGAGCTGATAATGCCTGAGTTGATGCCGCCCCAGCTTAACTCACCCATAAGCCGCTGGTACTCCATTTTGGGGCACCGGTTCATGATCACGTTGAGCCCCGCTTCCTGCGCCATTTCGGCGGCCTCATGATTGATCACGCCTATTTGCATCCAAATGGTCTTCAGGCCTTTATCCGCAAGCGCATCAATGGCGTCTTTGACGATCGGCAACACATGCTCGGAGCGGCGAAATATATCGACCATCTCCACCGGGCCCAGTTCCTTTGGGATATCATGCAAGCTGGCATGGGCCGGTTGGCCAAATAGCGCCTGCCCGTCCAGCCCCGGATTGACCGGCAAGATCCTATATCCGCGAATGTGCATATAATTGGATACAAACCAAGATGGCCTGACGGTGTTTTTGGACACGCCCACGGCGGCTATGGTTTTGGTCTGTTGCAAAACCTCACGCAAGAACGCGTCTGTATACCTCAAATCACTCATATGCCCTTGGGCCACAAAAAAACGCCCGGAACAAGTCCGGGCGAAGTTTGAACGAGGGACAGTGAGGTAGAACGAGGCTGTTCAGAGCCACCGCTCCACTTAGATGTATGGCTGTTGAGCCAAGAGTTAAGACTGTGTAAGCAAAACGTGAACAAAGCGTTACGATTGGCGCATTAAGCCAATACGCCGGGCCAATTCGCATCCGCTTTTGCTACATTTCCGGGAATATCTTCGCTCCAGATGCCACGCACAGTGGTCGAGAAGTTCAAATAGAGGCGGTTCTCGTGGATGGTCCATGCCTCTGGATCGGTTGAAGCGGTGGATCCTTTGGAGACCGCATAAGCGCAATATCCGCCATATTTTGGCGCATAGGCCTCTGGATCGCCGTCAAACAGCGCCTTATTCTCAGCGGACGCAAACTGCCATGTGGCGCCATTCCACTCGGAGCTGTGATCGCCCACGCCCATTGTAGGCGCACCGGCGGTAAAATAAGCGACCGGATCGATACCACGAATGGCCAATCCATTTTTGGTGAAAATTTTGGATTTCATTGCATAAGCAGGACGGGCCAGAAGGGCAGGACCTGTTGCGGTCAAAGCGGCGGCGGCCATGAATTTGCGGCGTGTCAGCATGATCAAATCTCCTGTTTTGAGTGTCCAGGAGAGTTTTACGCAAATTTTTTGAACCCCGATACTCCCTGTCACAGGCCTGTGACAGGTCGCGAGGATTGTTTCGAGATTTGGGCCTATTTCCGGCGTTTGCCCGTCGCGTAGAGCGCCACGGCGGCTGCATTTGAAACATTTAGCGAGCCAAAACCACCCGCGGCCGAGATATGCACCAGCTCATCGCAGGTCTCTTTGGTCAATTGGCGCAGTCCCGGACCCTCGGAGCCAAGTGCCAGCGCAATCGGTCCAACCCCGTGCACATCCAGCGCGTCTTCGATGGAGGCGGGTGCCTCTCCGTCCAGTCCCAGAATTTTATAGCCCATTTCTTTGAGGGCGGACATGGAGCGGGCCAGATTGGGCACTTGCAGGTAGGGCTGGCGTTCCAGCGCGCCGGATGCGGATTTGGCCAGCGCGCCCGTTTCAGGCGCGGAATGTCTGCGCGGCGCAATCACCGCGCGGGCGCCAAACACTTCGGCTGAGCGCAAGATCGCGCCCACATTATGCGGGTCGGACACGCGGTCGAGCAACAGCACCACCGGATTGTCATCGCGGCGGATCGCGCATAGTTCCGAGACACTGCCCCAGTCGAGCGGTTTGACCTCGATCGCGGCCCCTTGGTGGACCGATTGCGGATCAAGGGGGGCGGGGAACCGGCGCGGGTCGGCCATCTCGGGCTCGATCCCGCCTTTTGGCAGCGCATCGGCCAGACGGTCGGCGGCATTTTTGGTCAGGATCAGCCGTAATTTGTCGCGCATCGGGTTTTCCAACGCCTCGCGCACCGCATGGATGCCGAATAGCCAAACCGTGTCGGGGGTCTCGCGTCTGCGATTATCCGCGGGGTTTCGCGCTCTTTTGTCTTTAAAACTCACCAAAACTTGCCCTTGTCCCAGTTTGATGCTTCCATCTGTCAGGAAAACGACGGCGACTCAAGGAGACATGATCTGATCCGCCCCGCAAACACGGATGATGTTGATCGTTTAACGGCAATTGCCCGTGCCGCTTACCGCAGCTATGTGCCGCGCATTGGTCGGGAACCGGCCCCTATGCTGGCGGATTTTGCGGGCCTAGTGGAAGCGGGTCATGTATGGGTCTTGGACCGGCCGCCGATTGAGGGTTTTTTGGTCATGATGACCCGTGGTGTGGCCTTACAGTTGGATAACGTGGCGGTGGACCCGATTCAGCACGGCTACGGATTTGGCTCACAGCTTCTGGAATTCGCCGAGGATGAGGCGAAACGCCGTGGTCTGACTGAAATAACCCTGTTCACCAATGTCCACATGACCGAGAACCTGAGTTTCTATCCGTCGCTGGGTTACCGCGAAATCGGCAGGCGGAACGAAGACGGGTTTGATCGGGTCTATTTCTCCAAGAGCTTGCTGCAACAGGCTTAAAAGACCGCTTGAGTTGCTTGACGCACCTAGTCCGACTTGGTAGGAGGCCAGAGTTTAGTGGGCGACGCGCTGCAAGGTGCGGCAGTGGACTGTAACTCCGCCGAGGTAACTCATGCCTGGTTCGATTCCAGGGTCGCCCACCACTTCTCATTTTCGTTTGATTTACCGGACATGCAAACGAGGTTTGCTGCTTTGGTTTTGCGCCCCGACATCACAAGACGCTTGGTAAGAAAAAGCCGCTCAAGCTTTGAAGGCTCGGCGGCTTATCTTCAAGATGCGGCCAGAGCGCCATGTCGTTTGGCGATTTGGGCCAGTCGTGCGCCGTAGTCCCGAGCTGATTGCAGATCCCCGGCGCGCGGTGCTTGGTCCGGGCTTGCATCCGCCGGCGAAATTGCCAATGCACCGCCGCTGCCACCGGCCCAGTTGCGGTCGTTGGGTGTTGACGCCATCGCGTTGGCGGGCGGTTGACCCAGCGGGATCCACAGCATTCCGTGTTGACCGGCCAATGTGCGGAAATAGTTGATTGTGTCGCCTTTGTCTCCGACTGGGCTTGCTGAGTTGGTAAATCCGCCCGCATATTTGTCCAGCCACGCTCCATTGAACCACCGTTTGGAACTGTCATCGGCAAAACGTTTAAATTGCCACGCGGGGCCGCCCATGTAGGTCGGTGAGCCGAAGACCAGCACGTCGGCTGCATCTGCGGCCTCCCAGAAGGGATCGGACATCAGGCCATCTTCCGGGATCGCCCAGAGGCGGGCATCGCCTTCAGTGGCGGCACCCTCTTGTACGGCTTCTGCCTGTTTCAATGTGTGGCCAAAGCCTGAAAAACTTATGATTTCGATCCGTGCCATGTTGGGCTCCTTATTTGGTGTTGAAGCACTGATCTATCTAGGGTAGTTTCGTTTTGTAAGTAATTACCAATTGGTTACTAGTTACCAAAAGGAAACCGGCATGAACGAGGCAAATTCCTGCCCCATGGACCCTTTGCTCCAGCGGATCACTGGGCGGTGGACGACCTATATCCTTTGGCTTTTGGCCAATGAGGGTCCACTTAGATTTGGAGCACTTATGGCATTGATGCCAAAGATATCCGCAAAGGTTTTGACCGATCGATTGCGCACGCTGGAACGCAACGGAATTGTTTTGCGCACCCAAAAACCCACGATCCCTCCGGAGGTCAGTTACGAACTGACCCCCCATGGCCATGACTTGGAGACTGCCTTGCATTCACTGCACAGGGTTGCGCTGAAATGGCATGAACTGGGTTGGGTCGAGGACGAAGGATTTCCTGACGCCGCTGTGACCCTGAAAGATAAGGTCTTAGCCGATTAGGGCGTGTCTGCGGCCTGAGCGTCCGGTCAGGCCCGCCAGAAGGCGACGGTGAACAGCACAAAGACCGACAGCAATTCCAATCGTCCCAACAGCATGGTCACGGCCAATATCCATTTGGCCACTGTGTTGATGTCGGCATATGAGCCTACGGGGCCGATCGTGTCGCCAAGTCCGGGGCCTATATTGGCCAAGGCGGCGGCGGCCCCTGAGATTGAGGTGACCGTATCAAGCCCGGTCAGGGTCAGGGCCACGGCGACCACAAACAAGGTGGCAATGAACATCACAAAGAAGGCCACAACGGAGGAGAAGACCTCGACCTCGATGCTTTGGCCTTCATAGCGGGCTTTAAACACGCCATTGGGATTGTGGATTTGGCGGATTTGAGCGCTGATGGCGGCGAACAGAAGTTGGTAGCGGAATATTTTGACCGAACAGCAGGTTGACCCCGCGCAGCCGCCAATCAGTCCGATCAGGAAAAACAGCATGGTCGGGAAGGGCCCCCAAAGCTGGTAGTCTTCGCTGGCATATCCGGTGCCTGACAGGATGGAGATAATGTTAAACAGCGAGGTGCGGAAGGCGTATTCAATGGCGTCGCCGTTCATTCCCACCCGCCACACGGTCATCACCGCCACCAATATTGCGATGAGTTTGAGAAATCCGCGCACTTGCGCGTCGGCCAACAGAGGCCGTGCGGTGCCTGCGACCAGTTGCACGTAGCGCACAAAGGGCAGGCAGGCGAGGACCATAAAGAGTGCGCCCACATATTGGGTGGCGCCTGGAAATGCGCCAAAGGAGTCGTCGTAATTGGCAAAGCCGCCGGTGGCCACGGTGGTGAAGGCATGGACCAGTGCATCAAAGACCGACAGGCCGGTCAGGTTATAGGACAGCATGCAGCTGATGGTGAGAAACAGATAAATACTGGAGATTGAGATCGAGATTTCGGCCGCTCTGGGCATCACTTTACCCATTGTGTCGAAGCTCTCGGATTTGAAGATTTGCATGCCGCCGACTTTGAGTGCGGGCAAAAGCGCCATGGCGACCACGACGATACCGACCCCGCCAAACCATTGCAGCATTCCGCGCCACAGCAAAGTGGCTTTGGGTAGGGTCTCTAGGTTCCCGAACACAGTTGCCCCGGTGGTGGTCAGGCCAGACATTGCCTCAAAAAACGCGTCTGTGTAGGTGGGTTTGGGCGTGCCCAAATAAAACGGGATGGCGCCAAAGATGGGCAGCACCACCCAGACCAGTGTTGTGATCAGGAATATTTGTTGGATGTTGAGTTTGCCACCGGCGGAGCCTGAGGTGGACAGGCTGAGAGTGCCGCCGATTACGATGCAAATGAAGGCGCTGAACAAAAACGTGTCCAGTTCTCCGTCGCCATAGATATAGGCGGCCAATGCCGGGATCAGCATCGTCAACCCAAGGACTGCAACCAATATCCCTAGAAGGTTCCCAACGGGTCGAAAGTCAAACATGGGGTTAGGCTTGGCCGAGCTGTGATCTGCTGTCAACTCATGATGCGCCGTGGGGCGGCTGGGGGGTGTTTTGGGGCTGTCTCACTGCGCTACTGTGCTAGCGCAGTAGCACAGTTGTTAAGGTTTTTTGCAGATTGGATGGAGGGGGGCCGGGTTTGCGCCGGGTGCGGGTGTTTTGGGGCAACAAAACTGGGGGCGAATCTAAGATTCACCCCCAATTGCAGCAGCAGTGGGAAAAGCGATAGGTCGCGTTTGCCGAGCCTTTGGGCCCGTCTTTAGCTGGCCCGGTTGGTCGGGTTGCCGATGATGTTGAGGAATTCTTTGCGCGTGGACGGGTTTTCGCGGAATTCGCCCAGCATTGTGGAGGTGACCATCGAGACACCGGGTTTGTGTACACCGCGCGTTGACATGCAGTGATGTTCGCCCTCCAGGACCACCGCAACTCCTTGCGGTTTGAGCACGTCGTAAAGTGTGCTGGCAATTTGGGCGTTCATTTTCTCTTGCACTTGCAGGCGTTTGGCGAATGCATCCACGATCCGGGCCAATTTGGAAATCCCCACAACCCGGTCGGTTGGGATATAGCCCACATGGGCCACTCCGATGATCGGGGCCATATGGTGTTCGCAGTAGCTTTCAAAGCGGATGTCGCGCAGCACGACCATTTCGTCGTAGCCTTCGACCTCTTCAAAGGTGCGTTGCAGCATGGCGGCGGGGTCTTCATCATAGCCGCGAAACCATTGCTGGTAGGCGCGGGCAACGCGAGCGGGTGTGTCCAGAAGGCCTTCGCGGGCCGGATCGTCACCGGCCCATTTCAAGAGTGTGCGCACGGCCTCTTCGGCCTCTGATCGTGTGGGTCGCATTTGGGTGTCGGGTTCCTTGGATGCTTTGTTTTTCACCGGTGAGTGGATGTTCATTTTTATTCTCCTCAAGGAACCACGTCTGATGTGCCAGTGTAAATGGCTCAGAATGGGACATTCACAAATATTGGCATGTCGTCGGGGGGCTACGGGTCCGACTGTTTCAGTCAACAATACTTGAGGAGTTTTTACAAGTGTAAATTTCTACTTTAAGTTGTATTACGTGATTTCCAGAGCCGTTTCGATGTCGCCCAGCAGGTCGTCTGAATGCTCCAAACCTATTGAAATCCTGACCAATCCATCGGTGATGCCCAATGCGGCGCGGGTCTCGGCGGGCAGCCGCTGGTGGGTGGTGGTGGCCGGGTGTGTGACCAGACTTTTGGCGTCGCCCAGATTGTTGGAGATCAGGATCAGCTTGAGTGCGTTAAGGAAGCGGAAGGCGGCTTTTTGGCCACCTTTGATGTCCAAAGACAGAACCGTGCCGCCTTCCTCCATTTGCGCTTTGGCCAGATCAAATTGCGCATGATCCGGCAAGTGCGGGTAGATCGTCCGGTCAAGTTTGGGGTGGCCGTGCAGGGTCTTTGCGATCTTCAGCGCGGTTGCGGCTTGTGCCCGGCAACGCAGATCGAGCGTTTCCAGACCTTTGAGCATCACCCATGCGTTAAACGGGCTCATGGCACCGCCTGTGTGTTTGAGATAGGGCTCGGCCACGTTGCGCACAAAGTCTTGGGTGCCAAGGATCACCCCGCCCAGACAGCGGCCCTGACCGTCAATATGTTTGGTGGTGGAGTAGATGATCACGTCAGCGCCCAAATCGAGCGTGCGCTGAAAGACCGGCGTGGCAAACACATTGTCAACGACCACAAGCGCGCCTGCCCCGTGGGCGATGTCGGCAACGCCTTTGATGTCGATCACTTCGAGGGTCGGGTTGGAAACGGCCTCTAGAAAGCACAGTTTCGTGTCCGGGCGCACGGCTTTTTTCCACGCCTCCAAATCGGTGCCATCGACCAATTCGACCTCGACGCCGAAGCGCGGCAGGAGGGTTTCGACAATATAAAGGCATGAGCCAAAGAGCTGTTTGGCCGACACGATATGGTCACCTGCCTTGAGCATGGAAAAGAGCGCGCCGTTGACCGCAGCCATGCCCGAGGCGGTGGCAAAGGCGTCCTGGGCCCCTTCAAGCGCTGCGATCCGGTCTTCGAACATGGCCACAGTGGGATTGCCGTAGCGGGCGTAGATGAATTCCTCGCGGGAGGCGTTTTCAAACCGGGCGGCGGCTTGTTCGGCGGTCTCGTAGACAAAGCCTTGGGTCAGGAAAATCGCCTCGGACACTTCGTTATATTGCGAGCGTCGGGTTCCTGCATGCACAAGTTTGGTCTGGTGGTGGTGGTCGCTCATCGTCATATCTCCGAGGCTGATACGGCTCAGCCACAAAAAAACCCCGACCGGGCGGGATCGGGGCAATTGCCTCAACCTCTTTAGCGGCATGTTTTAAGTGGCCCGCAATCCGGTCAGACAAATCGCCACTGGTCGGGTCATTACCCGCTTGGCGCGGGGGGGTCAATATCGGAGATGCGCTTGTTCGGATGGGACGGGAGAGAGGTTGAGTGTTTGTTTTTGGCAATGGAGCCGTCGTTTGCCGCGCACCAACCAGAACGCAGGTCCGTAGTAGTTGAACCATAAAGTGAGAAGTTCAGGCGCCTCAAAGCGTCAACCCAGGGGCGGCCACGTCCGGGCCGTACTCCGCCGCAATTGGCTCATCGCGGACATATGCCGGATTTGACCAAGCAACTTGGCACTTCAAGCACGTCGAGCGGCAGCTAAGGGAAACGGAGCGATCATTGAGATTGCTAAAGAATGATGAATTCAACGCGGTTGAGCG
>CAKZTM010000043.1 GCA_937920555.1 uncultured Paracoccaceae bacterium
TTGGCATGACGCCGGGCCTGGCGGCCCCTCCCCCCTGTTTGCCGCACCTTACCGCCCCGTTCAGATTTGCCCCTGACAAGCCTCCTCGAACTCTCTAAAGAAGCCGCATCGAACAAGGAGCGTGGCATATGGCTTGGAAGACACTCGACGACATGGATTTGGCTGGCAAGCGGGTTCTGACCCGCGTGGATATAAATGTGCCGGTTGAGAATGGCCGCGTGACGGACGCCACCCGGATCGAGCGTATCAAGCCCACGGTCGATGCGATTGTGGCCGCTGGTGGCACGCCGATCCTGCTGGCGCATTTTGGCCGTCCCAAGGGCAAGGTCGTCCCGGAAATGTCTCTTGGTCTGATCAAGGATGCGGTTGCCGACGTGCTGCAACGCGCGGTTTTGTTTGCGGACAAGAATTATGGCGAGGCTCTGGACACGCTTGCCCCCGGTGAGGTGATGCTGTGCGAGAATGTCCGGTTCAATCCCGGCGAAGAGGCCAATGATGAGGGGTTTGCGCGTCGTTTGGCCTCGCTCGGGGACATTTATTGTAATGATGCGTTTTCCGCCGCGCACCGGGCCCATGCCTCGACCGAGGCTTTGGCGCGCATGTTGCCCTCTTGCGCGGGCCGTCTGATGGCCGAAGAATTGGGGGCTTTGGAGAAGGCTTTGGGCAATCCTGAGCGGCCTGTTGTGGCGGTTGTGGGTGGGGCCAAGGTCTCCACCAAGTTGGAGCTGTTGGGCAATCTGATCGAGAAGGTCGACACCATTGTGATTGGCGGCGGTATGGCCAATACGTTTCTGGCAGCCCAAGGGCATGATGTGGGCAAGTCGCTTTGCGAGCATGATCTGGCCGACACGGCACGGGAGATTATGGCCAAGGCGCAAGCGCAAAACACGCGGCTTTTGTTACCGGTGGATGTGGTTGTGGCCGGCGAATTCAAGGCAGGTGCGGCCAATGAGACAGTGGCGGCGGATGCCTGCCCGGCGGATAAGATGATTTTGGATGCGGGACCACTCTCTGTGGCGGCCGTGGCGGAGGCTTTCGAGGCGGCCAAGACGCTGGTTTGGAACGGGCCTTTGGGCGCGTTTGAAATTGAGCCCTTCAATGCGGCCACGGATGCGGCAGCTTTGCAGGCGGCTGCGTTGAGCCGCGCGGGCAAGTTGATTTCCGTCGCGGGCGGGGGTGACACGGTTGCGGCCCTGAACGGATCGGGTGCGGCGGCGGACTTCACCTATATCTCCACCGCAGGGGGGGCGTTTCTAGAATGGATGGAAGGCAAGACCCTGCCCGGCGTTGCGGCTTTGGAGGGATAAGCGCGCCTCGGCCTCGGGGTGTTTCGCCAAGACTGTCTGGCCGCGATCTTGCATCCTGCATGTCTATTTTGGTTTGGACGATTTCACCAACTTTCCGTGGCATATCGCAGGAATGTCACGCAACTTTATTAAAGCGCATGGGTGATACCGCAAACATCATTGCTTTGTGAGCGTCGATAATGTACCGCCAGACCCATATTTTTGTATCAGTTCAGTGGGAGATCGCCAGATGAGAGCGACAAAAGCAGTTCAAAAAATCCTTGCAAATTATGAAGCCGACAATGCCGGCGTAAAAGGCAATCTTTGCCGCATTTTGATGAATGGCAAATTGGGCGGTACGGGCAAGATGATCATTCTGCCTGTGGATCAGGGGTTTGAGCACGGACCTGCGCGATCCTTTGCGCCAAATCCTGATGCGTATGATCCACATTACCACTACCAGTTGGCGATTGATGCAGGCCTGAATGCCTATGCGGCCCCTTTGGGCATGCTGGAAGCAGGGGCGGACACTTATGCGGGCCAGATCCCTACGATCCTGAAGGTGAACTCGGCCAATTCCTTGATACCTTCCGAGGCGCTCAAGGATCAGGCGATTACGGCTTCTGTAGATGACGCGCTGCGCCTTGGTGCGTCTGCCATTGGCTTTACGGTCTATCCGGGCTCGGCAGCCGGTCTTGATATGTTTGAGGAAATCTCGGCCATGCGCGAAGAGGCCGCCGCCAAAGGGATTGCGACCGTGATCTGGTCTTATCCGCGTGGTGAGGCATTGGATACAGCCGGTGAGACGGCGGCGGATATTGGCGCTTATGCGGCTCAGATCGCGGCCCTTCTGGGCGCTCATATTATCAAGGTGAAGCTCGGCACGGACCATCTGTCCTTGCCTGCGGCCAAAAAGGTTTATGAGGAGGAGAAGATTGATATCTCCACCCAAGCAGACCGGGTTCGGGACGTGATGAAATCGGCCTTTAACGGGCGTCGGATCGTGGTCTTCTCTGGTGGCTCCAAGAAAGGTGCGGACAGCGTTTTTGATGATGCGCGGGCCATTCGTGACGGCGGCGGGAACGGCTCGATCATCGGTCGCAACACGTTCCAGCGGGCACGTCCGGAAGCGCTTGAGATGCTCGGAAAGCTCATGGACATCTATCGCGGGAAGGCCTGAGCCGCGCTCATCCCGGCCAAGCACCACATATAGTGCTCAAAGGTGCCGCACCCACAAGAGTGCGGCACTTTTTCGCCCTCCCCCAATTTAGGGGATTCACAAGGCGAATCACCTCTGTCATAAAACTGCCAGATCACGCAAAGTGACAAACAGGCAGGCACCATTGACCCGATTTATTCTCGCAGCTGAGAACATTACCATGGCGGTTTTTTCCGTTCTCACGGTATTGGTGTGCGGGTATTTCTTCTACGCAGCAACCCAAGGCCCCTACGGGCTATATGAGCGGGGCCGGATTGAATCCGACGAATTGCTGTTGGGACAAGAACTCACCAAGCTCATTACAACCCGCAAAGAAGCCCAAAACAGAGCGCACCGGTTGTCGGACGATTATCTCGACCTTGACCTTTTGGATGAGCAATCAAGGAAGGTTTTGGGAATGGTTCGCGACGACGAAGTTATCGTCCGCTAACCCCAATATGCGTCGCAGAATTTGGTTTTTCGGCTCTTGGCGCATTTCCCAACGCAAAAATTCACAAACTTAGCTTAACGGTTAACTTTTTAGTGATTACCCTATGCGCTCAGTGGCCTTGTGCCCCGCTTCGCCGCATGGCATACTTTTTTTAATTTAGCTATAAACTACATTCTGGGAGGAATGCATGGCAGCCGCAAAACGTGCTTCAAAGAAGCCGAATGTCTCCAAGCAAGAGCTACTTCACTATTACAAAGAGATGTTGAGCATCCGGCGGTTTGAAGAGAAAGCGGGCCAGCTTTACGGGATGGGTTTAATCGGCGGATTTTGCCATCTCTATATCGGTCAAGAGGCGGTTGTGGTCGGTTTGGAAGCAACAGCCAAAGAGGGTGATCAAAGACTGACCTCTTACCGCGATCACGGCCATATGCTCGCATGTGGCATGGACCCCAAAGGTGTGATGGCTGAGCTGACCGGCCGGGAGGGTGGCTACTCCAAGGGCAAAGGCGGCTCGATGCACATGTTCTCCAAGGAGAAAGAGTTTTACGGCGGCCACGGCATTGTTGCCGCTCAGGTGCCCATTGGTGCGGGCCTAGCTCTGGCCAATCAGTATCGGGGCAATGATGCGGTCAGTTTCACCTATTTTGGCGATGGCTCGGCCAATCAAGGCCAGGTTTACGAGACATTCAACATGGCCTCGCTATGGAAGCTGCCTTGTATTTTCGTGATTGAGAACAACCAATACGCCATGGGAACTTCCATGAAGCGCTCAACCTCGACCCCCGCAATTTACACACGCGGTGAGGCATTCGGCATTCCCGGCGAGGCGGTTGACGGTATGGATGTGATGGCTGTGAAAGCCGCCGGTGAGACCGCGACTGCACATTGTCGTGCCGGCAAAGGCCCCTACATTCTAGAGATGAATACCTATCGTTACCGGGGCCACTCCATGTCCGATCCGGCAAAATACCGCACCCGTGACGAGGTTCAGAAAATCCGCAAGGAACGCGACCCAATTGATCATGTGCGCGATCTTCTGCTGACCGGCAAACATGCCTCCGAGGACGACCTCAAAGCGATCGACAAAGAGATCAAGGCGATTGTGAATGACGCGGCCGCCTTTGCGCAAGAAAGCCCCGAGCCCGCTCTGGAAGAGCTTTGGACCGATATCTACGCGGAGGCCAACTAATGCCTATTGAAATCTTGATGCCCGCCCTGTCCCCGACCATGGAAGAGGGCAATCTGGCCAAATGGAATGTGTCTGAGGGCGATACCGTCGCTTCGGGTGATGTGATCGCCGAGATCGAAACCGACAAGGCGACCATGGAGTTTGAGGCGGTCGATGACGGTGTTATGGGCAAAATCCTTGTAAGCGCCGGAAGTGAAGCCGTGAAGGTGAACACACCGATTGCGATCATGCTGGAAGACGGCGAAACCAGCGATGACATAGGCGCCAACAGCAGTGCGCCACCACCTGCTGCTCCTGAGGCACCTAAAGCGCCTGCGGCTCAAGCCCAGCCCGCCCAAGCCGCCGCCGCTCCTATCATGCAAGAGGATATTCCGGCGGGCACCACATTCGTCTCTCAAACCGTGCGCGAGGCGTTGCGCGACGGCATGTCCGAAGAAATGCGCCGGGATGGGGACGTGTTTCTCATGGGCGAAGAAGTGGCCGAGTATCAGGGCGCCTATAAGATCAGTCAAGGAATGCTCGATGAGTTTGGCGCCAAGCGGGTTATCGACACTCCGATCACCGAACACGGGTTTGCCGGGATTGGCGTCGGTGCGGCATTTGCCGGGCTCAAACCCATTGTGGAATTCATGACGTTCAACTTTGCCATGCAGGCCATTGATCAAATCGTGAATTCGGCGGCAAAAACGCTTTATATGTCGGGCGGTCAGATGGGGTGCCCTATCGTGTTTCGCGGACCAAATGGTGCAGCCGCGCGGGTTGCCGCGCAGCATTCGCAGGACTACGCCGCTTGGTACGCTCATATTCCGGGTCTCAAAGTGATCCAGCCTTATGCGGCCTCCGACTATAAGGGGCTGATCAAATCAGCGATCCGTGACCCAAATCCGGTGATTTTTCTGGAAAATGAGATCCTGTATGGCCGGTCTTTCGATGTGCCTGAGATTGACGACTACACCGTTCCCATCGGCAAGGCGCGTATCTGGCAAGAAGGCACGGACGTGACGATTGTCTCCTTCGGGATCGGCATGCAATATGCGCTTGAGGCCGCAGAGGTCTTGGCAAGCGACGGTATAAGCGCCGAAGTGATCGATCTACGCACCATCCGACCGATGGATACAGCCACGATCATTGAGAGTGTTAAGAAAACCAACCGCTGTGTGACTGTCGAAGAAGGCTTCCCGGTCGGCGCTATCGGAAATTACATTTCTGCGGTTCTGATGCAGGAGGCATTTGATCATCTCGATGCGCCTGTGATCAACTGCACCGGCAAAGATGTGCCCATGCCATATGCTGCGAATTTGGAAAAGCTGGCTTTGACCTCGACTGCTGAGGTGATTGAGGCGGTTAAAACGGTGACTTATCGATGACAGATACAAAGCTCACCGCCCTTAAGTGGAGCCCGCTTTGCACCAGAAATGCGGGGCGAGAAGTCTACTTCACCGCCAGTTTCGAAGGTCGCAAGAAAAGCGTCACCTTTCCGAGTGCATTTCTTGATGCCGCTTGCGGGCATAGTGCTTCGGAGGCCGATCGAAGGAGCTGGGTAAGTGACCAAAGACGGAAGCTGGTTTCTGCACTTAGCGCATCCCAACCTGTTCCAAACGACCTATCACAAGTCCTCATAGAGGAGATCGCCTAATGCCGATCAACATACTGATGCCCGCCCTCTCCCCGACCATGGAAGAAGGCACGCTCGCGAAATGGGCGGTCAAGGAAGGCGATACTGTTTCGTCGGGGGATGTGATTGCTGAAATCGAAACCGACAAGGCAACCATGGAGTTTGAGGCCGTTGACGAAGGTGTCATCGGTAAGCTCGTCATTCCGGAAGGGTCTCAAGGGGTCAAAGTCAACGACGTCATCGCGGTTTTGCTCGAAGACGGTGAGACGGAGGCTGACATCTCATCGGCGGCACCTGCTGCCAAACCGGCCCAAAGCGCGCCCGCATCACAAAGTGCCAGCGCAGACGTGCCCGCCGCTCCAAAACCTGCGCCCGCGCCCCAGTCCGCACCGTCTTCTGGCGGGCAAGCTCGCGTTTTTGCCTCACCTTTGGCACGCCGCATCGCAAAAGATACCGGCGTGGACCTCTCGCAAATCAAGGGAACCGGACCACACGGACGGATCGTCAAGGCAGATGTGGAAGGGGCGAAAAGCAATGCGGCCCCTGCACCTGCGAAAGCCGCGCAAACGACTGCTCCTGCCGCGCCAGCCGGTCCTGATACAGACACCGTTCGCAAGATGTATGCGGACCGGGAGTTTGAGGAAGTGACCCTCGACGGGATGCGCAAAACGATTGCATCGCGTCTGGTGGAAGCCAAGCAAACCATCCCGCATTTTTATCTGCGACGCGATATCCATCTTGATGCGCTTTTGAAGTTCCGCAGCGAACTCAACGCAACTCTCAAAGAGCGCGGCGTGAAAATCTCAGTCAATGACTTCATAATCAAAGCCGCAGCGCTCGCCCTTCAAGACGTGCCCGACTGCAACGCTGTCTGGGCCGGTGATCGCATTTTGAAACTCAAGGCGTCGGACGTGGCGGTCGCAGTGGCCATTGAGGGCGGTTTGTTCACGCCAGTCATCCGCGATGCCGAGATCAAAACGCTGTCGCGCATCTCGACCGAAATGAAAGACCTCGCCGGTCGGGCGCGTGAGCGAAAACTGGCCCCCCATGAATATCAGGGCGGCAGCTTTGCGGTCTCAAATCTTGGGATGATGGGGATCGAGAATTTCGATGCGGTGATAAACCCGCCGCATGGCTCAATACTCGCGGTCGGCGCTGGAATGAAGAAACCGGTTGTGGGGCCCGATGGAGACATCCAAGTGGCCACAGTTATGTCGGTCACTCTGTCGGTGGATCACAGGACAATTGACGGCGCATTGGGCGCGGAGTTTTTGGCCGCGATCAAAGGCCATCTAGAGAACCCGGTCGCAATGCTTGCGTAAAGCGTTGCTACCGCGTTTGAATGCCATCTTGTAAGATCTGGTCCATACTTCTGGAGGGCTGATCACACCCGGCCTCGCCAACGATCTTGGCCGGAACGCCCGCAACCGTCTTGCACGGAGGCACATCTGTCAGCACGACAGACCCGGCCGCAACCCGGCTGCAATGCCCGACCGAAATCGCGCCCAGTATTTTGGCACCGGCCCCGATCAACACGCCATTGCCAATCTTTGGATGGCGGATGTCGTCCTCTTTGCCGGTTCCGCCCAAAGTGACCGAATGCAACATCGACACATCATCGCCGACAACCGCAGTCTCACCGATGACGACTGAATGGGCGTGATCAATCATGATGCCGGTTCCAAGCGTGGCTGCGGGATGAATATCCACACCAAAAACCTCGGACGTGCGCATTTGAATGAAATAGGCCATGTCCTTGCGATCATTGTTCCACAGCCAATGCGCGATCCTATGGGACTGAACCGCTTGAAACCCCTTAAAGAACAACAGCGGTTGTATCAGGCGATGGCAGGCCGGATCACGCTCGAACACTGCCAACAGGTCCAACCGCGCCGCCGCTCCGAGCTGTGGGTCTTCCTTGTGAGCAACATCCGCCATATCCCGAAGAATAGACTCAGACATCTCACCGGAACACAGCTTGAGCGCCAACCGGTACGACAGAGCCTTTTCAAGTCGCGCATGATGCAACACGCCCGCATGAACGAGGCTTCCCATGAGTGGCTCTTTTTGGACAATCGCCTTGCCGTCTTCGATGATCCGATCCCAAACAGGATCGACACTTGAAAGCTTCCGCTGAGCCTGAGCCATAGTCATACCCTCTTTTGGGACATATCACAGTCTGTGGCTATGTCAGATCGCTGTTTTAAGATCCAAATTCAAGGTCCAATAGGGCAGATATTAATGAAATTTCTTGATGCCGTCCATGTGCAACGAAATATGCGCCTCAGGATCTAAGGCGTGAATATGCCTCCCAAACGGTCAACCCGATCTCAAGAAAAACGCAGGGCCGTTGATTTTAGAGCCGGCCACTTTAAGCCCGAGATCACCTAAAACCTTCTAAAATCAAAGATTTCAACGCGTTAGGTGATGCGTCACGGCTCAAGTTAAAAGCAAAACGCGTTAAACAGCACGAGGCGGTTGGAGCGTCACAAAATGGACGGCCAATCGAACGGATCCTGTATCGAAATCTCCGCCCTCCGCGGTCAAAACAAGCGGCGTGTCCAAATAATACGTGGTGGGCGAACTGCTCATGCCCAAAACATATGAATTTTTGGCCTTGCCCAGCCCTTGCCCAAACCGATCTGGCGCATCTGCAACACCCAGTTGCCACGCGCCAAAACTTCCCGAAAACTCCGAAAGAACACGCCCCGTAACCCCGACCACCTGTGCATTTTTCGGGATCAGATTAACCGTGGTGGACGTTTGCCCCGCGCTCAGGACATGGTCTGTTTCAACGATCTCATACTCGGTAGCTGACCCGTTGGAGGTCGCAGCCAAAGTCGACTCCAACCATGCGGTTCCATCAAAGAGTTGATTGGTGCCGGTTTCAGTGTTGAACGCATGCCAGCCCGCCTTGGGGGTCACAAAACGCCATCCACCATTGATGCTCACCGCGATATTGCCGTCCTCACCAAACCACGCCCCTGCCCCGTTGGCAGGCACCAAAAAGGCCTCACCGTCTGGAACCGCCGAGGGCGGCGTGGCGATGGTGGCACTTGTGATACGCAATTGCGCGACCGCATCCAATATCGATAATGCTTCATTAACAGTCACACTTTTCTGTGCTTGGCTGCCCGACAAAAGCGGCAGTTGGAACTGAGACGTTTCAGCCATTAAAAGTAGTCCTCTCAAATGGTCCCGGCCCAAACTGGGCGGAGACTTGTGCAACTTCAAAATCAAAGGGCGCAAAGGCGCCATCAGCCTGGGCATCGACAAGCGCGTAAGCAAACGCAGGTGCTGTCACGGTAGTTTCGCGAAGCACCGCGCCGTCCTTTACAATTCTGACCAAATAAAGCTCGCTCTCTTCGCCAAGCGGAACATCGGTGCCCTGCCAACTGTCCCCATCAAGCCGTGTTCGCCGGATCCAGCTCAGATCAATATCGCCGCCTTCGCGCAATCGCGCCCTAAGATGAACCGGCGAATAGGGCCGCAATCCGACCCCATCAAAACTCTTGACGAAATGCGCGAAACTTGGGTCATCGTAACTCCGCGAGGACGGCCCGATCCGGTAATGACGGCTCAGTCCGCGCGACGAGAGCGGCAAATCCGGCTGCACCGAACTTCCATCCAACACAACAAAATCACTTTGCGTCGGATGCACATCCGGCATCACCGCATCGGTTCCCAATTGGCCGCGCAGAAACCCTGAAAGCTCATATTCGCGGGTGTCGGTCAAAACCGCCTGCTGGAACTGGAACACTTCCCAATCAAGTGCGCCCGGCCCCCGAATGGCCGCCAGATTTGCGCCATTGAGAACGTCCTCGCGCGACACAGTTTCAAGGGTACCTGACGGTATCCTGACCCGAAGGGTCTGAGCTGTGGACCAGATGTTTGGCACCGCGCGGCGCAGCTCCCCAAGCGTTGTTCCTTGCGTGGCCGAAGAAGTAATCTCCCGGTTCAAAATATACCCAGTATCGCTTGCGGAGGTATACACCGACAGATCGCCAACCCATGGCAGACCAGATGCCACAATATGCGGGCTGTGGGGCAATTCTTCCCCGGTCATCAACGGCAGGTCCAAAAATTCAATATAAGCAGGTGCAATCAAGGTCGGTCCGGGCGCTTGGGTGACACGCTCAATCGCCCCGCCGCGCTGATAAACCCCGTGTTCAACACGTACCGCGTGGCAAGTCCGCGCCCCTGTTTCCTCCAACCGGTCAATTCGAAACAGCTTTGACGCTCCGGTCTCGCCAAAGGTCACAATATCCCCGACCGTGAGATGCAACATCGACGGCGGCAGCACAAAGCTGGCCTCGTCGCGGGCAATATGAGCCTCGGATAAAAATCTTGCAGCCACATTGCTGCCTTCGGACGAGCTTAGCGCAATTGGCACATCCAACGTGGTGACTGTCGGCTCGGATTGGCTGGGCATCGCCGCCGAGGCCGCGCCCAGCTGGAACCCGTTCTCCACTTGGTAAAAATTGACCTGAACCTGAGACGATAACTCCAAATCCGGAGTTCTCGTGTAGCTGATCGGACCGCCCGCCTTCTCGCTGACAAGCGCACTCTCATCCAATGTCTGAGGCGTGGCCCCGAGCCGGTTTTTGAAAACAATCTTTCCGTCCAACTCACTACATTCAAAACCGTGCGACAGCATCAAAGGTTGCAAAGACTGCCGGGCCGATTGGGCACCATTGACGATATACCCCCGGACCGACCCATGCAGCTCGCTGACATCAATATCGGCGAAATTGGATCGATCCGCGATCTGTGAGACAACCGCCGCCAACGTGGCCGCCCCAACCCGCCCCGACACCCAATGCCCGCGACCATAATTGGCACCATCGCTCCACGTATCGGAGCGCGCCGGAAAATCGGGCCAAGGGCGGGTGTCGAAGGCCCAAATATAGGCGTGGCTCATATCGACCATGGGTTGACTGTAAAGGCCAGAAACCGGGTTGTTTTCCGGCAACGCCCAATGGTTCAAATGCGCCTGAAAATAGCGGTACTGGATAAAATCGTCTCGCGCGCCGGAGGAATTATAAGGCACAAAACCTTCCGATGACTTCTCATCAACAAAAACATTGGGCTGATTTGTGCCCTTATCGATTGCCGGGCATCCAAATTCGGTAAACCGGATCGGCTTGGATTGCGGCACCCAAGTCGTGGCCGCCGATGCGCGAACGCCTCCGGGCCGGTTGTGATGGGGATTGCTCCACCAAGATTTCAGATCCTTGTACCGAAATACCCAGTCTTCGCCATGTGCTGTATCCTCAATCGGGATACGTGTTTGCGCCTCGCGGTCCGCCACAGAGCCGTAATACCAATCATACCCTTCACCGCCAGCCACATTGCCTGTCAGATAGTCCAAGTCATAAATGCTGTGATAGCCCGCATCCAAATGATCCGAGCTGTCCCGCCAATCGGACAAGGGCATATAATTGTCGATACCAACAAAATCGATATCATCGGACGCCCAAAGCTCATCGAGATTAAACCAAACATCCCCCGATCCATCATTTGGACGATAGCCGAAATACTCTGACCAATCGGCCGCATATGAGATTTTTACCGATGGCCCAAGAATGCCTCGGACATCCGCCGCGAGCGCTTTGAGTTCTGCCACAGCCGGAAAGCTGTTTTGCGCACCTCGGATGCGGGTCAGACTGCGCAGCTCGGAGCCGATAATAAAGGCCTCGATACCACCGGCCTCTGCGCAAAGATGTGCGTAGTGCAAAATGAACCTGCGATACCCCCAATCTTGAGGGCCGCTATATGAGACCGTTCCGTTGTTCCGGGTAAAGTGATGCGCCTGCGCGTTTCCGAAAAATTGCGACACCTGAGACGCCGCCGCCGAAGTCTGATCAGGACTTCCGGCGCGCCCGGGGGCCACATCAAGGGTGATCCTGCCGCGCCACGGAAAATGCGGCTGACCAACAAGCCCGGATGCGGGATCAATCAGCGTATTTCCCGGACCGATATCCATCAGCACAAACGGATAAAACATCACCTGCTTGCCATCGGATTTCAGCTTCGCAATAGCCTCCAAAACCGACTGATCACACGCGGTGCCGCCAAAAACCGATTTCCCGTCAATCCGGCTGATCGTCTTCGCGTTGGATCTGGTCCGGTCCGAAACACGCCACGCAATCGCGTCGCCGTCCACATCATTTTGCTCAACGCATGGATGTAGATTGCACTGGCCGCATCTCAAATCATCGCCAAACCAGCTGACCACCAGCGACACCGCATCGACCCGTGGCAAATCCGTGGCAAGCTGCTCCATAGACGTCGCGAAATCTGTCTTGCCAGAGGTGGTATTTTGATTGGCCGAGCGCGATACACCTTTGTCAAAATTGTAGCGAACCGGCGTGGTCGATAAAGCGTATTCTCCGGTGCCGGGGATCAAAGCCACCGCATTGAGCGTGTCATATGGGTCGACCAGCGGCGCCGCGCCAAGCTCCTTGACCCGGCGAATGACCTCAAAATTGAATTGTGGAATACGGTTGCCAAACGGCCCCAATTCCAGGTTCTCAAAGACAATGTAGGCGGTGCCGCGATAGGCAGGCACCTTGCCCGCACCCTCGACCGCCTCAATCAATGCGTCAGGCTGCTGGGTGTCGCTGCCCGTGTAAAGACGCCATGTGATGTTCTCCAGCGAGATTTCGTTACCATCCGCCCAAACCCGCCCGATACGGGTTATTTCGCCCTCACACACCGCAACCGCCAAGGATACCGAATAGGAATAAGACACAACCGTTGTTCGGTTGCTCTTGCTGCCGGTCTTTTTCTTGGACTTCTTTTCCAAAAAACGGCTGGACCAGATCACCTGACCAGAGGTCCGCATCTGCCCGAATACCTGAGGCACAGCCGCCCCTTCCGCCGCCCCCAGCACGCGAAAATTATCAACCCGACCCGTTTCGACAGACCCCGATCCGGCGCCCAGCAGCTTTTGATCAATGGCCGAGCCGATGGTCGCACCCACCGCCTTGCCAATAACCGCACCCGACAGACCCAAAACCGTCCCGCCAATTGAGCCGCCAAGGGCCGCTCCGGCCGCAGATAAAACTAAAGTCGCCATGATGAACTCCCGGCCGGAAATGAAAAATATCCGTCAACGCGTCGTGACCAGGCCGAGGTCAGGCCAGATTCAACAACGCCGTGGAGCGAATAGGAATGAATGAAAGTGGGCTGCCCCGAACGATCCGACGCCAAAATACCCAAATGCTTCGCAGGCCCCGCGTCCCTCACCCGAAACAATACCGCGTCGCCATCGCGCTGCGCACCGTTCTCGACCGCCCCCAAAAGCCCATCCGCAGCAGACCGCAGACGCTCCTCGCCATCGCCCACATCCCAATCAGAGGTGTAGACAGGGATCCGTGCGGGCTCTTGGCCGAACAGCTCTCGCCAAACGCCGCGAAACAGACCAAGGCAGTCAGCGCCAACCCCTTCCAAACTTGCCTGATGACAATAAGGGGTGCCGATCCAACGCCGGGCAATTGCGACAATCCGCGCGTTTTGCCCGGACCTATCCATTGCGCAAGCTGCCGCCGTCATGAACGCCGTTCTGATTGGGATAAGCAGATACCCAATCTTCGCCCGGCATCTGCGGGAAACCGCGAAAATTTCGGAAATTGTTGAATTTCACACGACAGGTATCAGCGGCCTTGTCGCAGCCCGCTGTCAACTTGAACTGATCACCAACCGCAATCGTGTTGGGCGCTTCTTCCCAAATCTCAACGATCCGGTCCAACCCGTTGACCGTATCAAACTTCACCTTACCGATGGCGCCCTTATTGTCCCCGCTCAGCCAGTGCAAACTGCCAAATGCGAACCAGCCTTTGGCAAATTCCGAAATTCCATTGGCCCAAATCGCGCGATTGTCCCGAACCGAGGCCACTTGCGCCACAACCGAAAGCCCCGGCGCAGATAAATCCACGCCGCATTTTTGATCGCCAAGAAGCCGGTCACACTCACGGATATAGCTGCGCCCGACGGTCTTGTTCAAAACCTCGGACAATCCACGAAGCTCAACCTCAAACGCCGTATCACCGCGTTGAATTTCGCCCAAAAACCCTCGGAACAGCAGGACTTTCAAACTCACATCCGTCCAGTCAACCAACCATAGCCAAACCGCCGCACCATCGTATTTTCCCGCGCGAATGTCCTCTTCCGTAAGACCGACCGCGCTCAATGCGCCAACCGCCTGTGTGTTATCCACACTCAAGCCGGTTGAGCTTTCCAAAGCTGCCGCATCCAAACCGGTGCCGGCCTGAAACACACGACCGTCAAAGGTCAGATCGACGTCATGATCGGTGAACCCGATACTGACGCCATCGGCGCGCTGAACGAGCCAACAGCGACAAAAACTGGTCGCCCCGGTATCGAGCTTGGCTTGAAGTTTTGGGTCAATCTGGCGCATTAAACACGAACCTCGACAACTGGAATATTGGGGATCTGACCCGCAGAGAAACTGGTCACACTGGTCTCGATCATGTCCAAACCAAACCGCACGGGCACATCAAACTCAAACCCGGCCGTGACAGATACATTCAATGCCGGGGCGGTGGCAAAAGACACAATTCCGGTCTCGGAGCTGACCGTGTAATGCACACCTTCCGATTGGAGCATACCGTCCAAAGCCACAAAAACACGGCCAGACACAGGCTTCGCAATGGGCCGCCAATAGGTCTCGCTGCCGGAATCGTAAGCCTTGCGCAACGCAAATTCGGTGGCAAAACCATCACCAACCGCCAAACGCTGGTCGGTGGCCGCGACCATGGAGCTTGGCTCGCAGGATTTGAAATCCGCCCAGTCTTTCCAACGAAACCCAAAAAGACGCCCCATACGGGCCTCAAAAAATGCGGTTACGGCCGAGAGATCATCCAAAGACGCCATGCCAATACCCGCGTCATACTTGCGCCGGGAATGAGCCCAAACCGCGTTGCGCTCCTCAAAACCGTTGTTGAGCGTGACAATGTCAGTCTTTCGCTCAGGACCGCCAGACGAGCCTAATGAAATGGCTGGTGGAAATCGGACTTCATGAAAACTCATCTGCTATTTCCTTACAGGTTCCGGTTGCCGCGCGACATGGCACGCGACATCTGAGCCGCAATTTGCGTCTTGGATTTTTGAAAACTCTCCGCGTCCGGTGTGGACACGTTCATGGTGACATGGACCGTTGAACCACCGCCGCCCGAACGCACACCCAGCTTTCCATCAGCACCACGAGCCAGCGGCATAATCGCCTCGGGCCCGGCCTCGCCCATCAAACCCGCACCGCCGCGCATGGCAAATGAAGTGGGACCATCCACAATACCGCCACTGGCAAACGCCCGCACACGGCCACTGGAAATGGCGCCACCATCCTTGAACGGCATGAACCCTGACACCAGCGAGGAAACACCGCCCGTCACCGCCTGCCCCAGCGCATCGGTCACAGGGGTCAACGCACTGTTGAAAGCCTTACTGGCAATGCTGGAGCCGAGCTTGCCCAACACGCCCGAAAGCTTGTCACCATCCACAATCAAACTGTCAAAAGCCGACCGCAACGAGGTGCCCACGGATTTCGACAAACCTGATGCCTGCTTGGTGGCAATGGACATCGACTTGGTCATCTCCTCAACCTCCGCACGGAAGGTGGAACTCACCGCCTCAGTGCCAGAGATGCTGTTCTCGATCTCCTGAAGGGCCGTATCAAGACGATCTATACCATCCTCAAAATCCGCCATAACTACTCCGCTTTTTCATCGGGAAACTTGTGCATCAGTGCATCAAGCCCGGTTCTGTCCAAAGTGGCAGGACCATCGCCCTGCCCCGACATCATCATCAATTCGACCGGCGTCAGGTTCCAAAACACCTCCGGCGAAAGCCGAAGATCACACAGCCCAAACCGCATCAGATCGTTCCAGGAAATACCGTTCATGCGGTGTCCGTCCCAAAGGTCAGCGCCAGCAATTGCGCACCAGCCTTGGCAGCACCCAATGGACCGCCTGCGATCCGCGCGTCACCAACCTCCTCGAATGGAACTTCCCAGCCGCCACCATTCAGACCAGCCCATAGCAACACCAAAAGATCGCGCGCCTTGAACTGGCCGGTCTCAAAGGCCTCAACCAGCGCAACCAAAGACGTGGCGCCCAACGCATCCTCCAAAGCGGCCAATGCGCCAAGGGTAAGCCGCATGGTGCGCACCTCACCGTTGACGGTGATGGCCACTTCGCCGCGATGCCGATTGATCATCAGATGGCCGAGAACAAAATCTGACCGCCGGACGCCAGCGAAATCTCGTAGACCGCCTCGCCGTCATGATTGCCCGAATACTCGATCGAGCCGATCTGAAACGCGCCCTGCACAACCCCAAAATCAGGAATGATGATCTGAAAGTCAGGCATCTCTCCACCAAAGAAGATCGCCCGCGCCCGCTCGTCAGAGGCTTGATCGCGGAACACGCCGGACCCGGTGATAGAGGCCGACCGCACGCCGCCGCCGTCCAAAAGCTCGCGCCAACCGCCAACACTTTCCATGTTGGTGACGTCAATGGTCTCAGAGTTAAATGTGATCCGCGTGGCCCGAAGCCCCGCCATTGTCTGGAACGATCCTAAACCGTCCATGTCGACCTTAACCAGAAGGTCTTTACCTTTTTGAGCAGTCATGAGTTTTTCCCAAATTAATAAGTTGTGTCTTCAACAAATGCGCGAAAATTAAGCGCAATGGTCCGGCGCGCCGGGGCTTCGGCAGACTGAGCCCGGGCTTTAACAAATCGCAAATACACCAGCTGGCCTCGGCTCAGCGGCAGTTGCGCGTCCAAAAGCACATCGCAAATGGCACCGGCGATGATCTTGGAGGTTTTGAACCCAGCCGCACCGGAATGAACCGTCACCGTGAAATCGTGGATCGCCCCATCATTGGTGTAGTTGCTGGCATTTTTTACGGTCTCGCCACCAAGGGTCACGTAATCGGGCGGCAGATCGGCGGCCTCCAGCGGAAGCGGGCCGTCAAACACATTCGCCCCCACCAAACCGCTGAGCGCCGTGTCACTCAAAAGCGCGTCATAGACCGCGCGTTGAAGCGGTTCTGAAAGTGCGTAAGTCATGCGCCAGTGCCCTCCTCGGCCCAACAATCCAGATAGAGATCGCTGCGGTTGTTTTCGGCGACCGCCAAAATCGCGTAAGTCCGCGCGCCGTCGCGAAATCTCTGATCCGGTTTCGGCCGCGAAACCGATCCAAAGGGTGCTGCGCGCACCGTGATCTTGAATGCGGTTGTCGAAACACTCCGACCACCGATCAAACGCTCGCGACCGCTGCGCGACACAACCTGCGCCGGCAGAACGCCCAGCTTGACCCAAGAAATCTCAAAGCCGCCTGCGCCATCGGGCGTCGTCACCCGGTCCTCCAAATCCAACCTGCGGTCCAAATGTGGGGGATGGGTCACAGCGAACCTCCCGAAAGCCGGAACTTTCTGTAAGGTTCCAACAAGGACAACACGCCCGGCGGAAACTTACCGTCACCGCCTGAGCGGTTCTCGTAGTGATGGGCGGCCAGCATCAAAACCGACTGGCGCAAATCTGCCGGGATATCCTCCCAGACCGGACCAAACCCGGCTTCAAAAATAACCTCCGCAGAGCCGTCAAACGGCAGTTGCGGAAGCGTGGCCCCGGTCGCGACAAGGCGCGGCTGGCGATTATCCTGTTGCAGATGATACCGGGCCGCATCGACCTGCACCTCATCCCCCGCCACGGAAATCAGGCGGATCTGTTCAACCGACTGCACCGGTGTGACCGGAAAAGGCTGGCAGCTGGGGCGTGCCCATTTGTAAATCACCCAGGAAAACCGGCGCCGAAACAGGGCGTTTCCGGACCGCGCTTCAATCGCGGCCAAAGCGGCGCGCAAATACGCCTCCAAGACAGATGCCTGCGCACCGTCATTAGAAAAACCTGACCCCAAATGGAGGTGCTCCGAGAACGCGGCAACCGGCATGGCCTCCGAGGGCACCGCCGAAACTTCGTTTAAAATCATCAATATCTCCTAGCGGGGTCTACGTTGGTGAAGGCAAACTACAGCGCTCCGAATGCGTGTTGCCCAAATCAAGAGGGTGCGTGCGGTGGCCCGAATACCGGGCGAAAATGCGGAAATAAGTGTCCACCCCCACACCGCCGGGGGAGGGCGGAGCAGCAAACAGGACGATGTGGGGATGGCGAGAGACAGTCGGCTGAAAAACCTGACACTCCCGTTCATGTCGCAAGAGCAATATATAAAATCCGGGCGCACCAGCGGCGCCCGGGAACTCGTTAAATCAGCTCGCTGCGAATTTCAAAAGCTTGATTGCGGCAAAGTCACTCACATCACCGCCGATACGCTTGGTGGCATAAAACAGTACATTTGGCTTGGCCGAAAACGGATCGCGAAGAATGCGCAGATCAGGGCGCTCGGCAATTGTGTAACCGACGGAGAAATCACCAAAGGCAATCGCTGTTGCGTCAGATGCAATGTCGGGCATGTCCTCGGCAATCAACACCGGATAGCCCATAAGACGCGCAGGCTCGCCGTTGGCCAAACCATCAGACCACAAGAAACGCCCGTCAGCGTCCTTCATCTTGCGCACCGCACCGGCAGTCTTGGAGTTCATCACGAACGTCGCATTGGCGCGGTAACGGGCACCCAAAGAATACACCAGATCAACAATCGCATCAGCAGAATCGATTGAGCTGAAATCACCATCAGCACCGGTTGCCACATACCCCAAATTGCCCCAGGTCCAGCCGTCTTCAGCCACAGCCGTGTAGTTCAGGAAACCCTTTGGCTTGTCGGCACCGTCACCAGTGATAAAGGCACCACATTCCGCACGGCTGAACCGGTCGGCAATGCGCTCGGCCAACCAACCCTCAACATCAAATGCACTGTCATCCAAAAGACGCTGAGACGCTTTTGGCATCGCCGACAACTCATGAAGCGGGATCGAAATACGCTCGATCTGCGGCGGTGTGCTTTCGGCTGTCGGGTCAACTTCCGAGGCCCAGGCATAGCCGATATCAGCCTGATCGGTGAGCACGTCAAACGCCGTGCTGTCAACGGCTACAACATTGGCAATGGCGCGAATGGAAGACGCGCCGCGCAACACAGCCGTAATCCGGTCCGACGTGGCCGGATCAACGAGAAAGCCACCATCGGCATTTACCGAAGTATTCAGGCCCTTGCCTTCAACTTCGAGATGACGAAGCCCGTCGTCATCGCCCGAGCGCAAATAAGCCGCAAAGGCCTTTTGATGCGGAGCCTCAAGGTCGTTTGCGTGGGAAAGTGCGGGCCGGGACGCGGCCGAATGTTTACGGTCAAACATGGTCAATCGATCTTCCTGTTCTTTGATACGTGACTTAAGTTCAGTCTGGAATGAATTGAATTCTTGGAAAAAATCAGTCATGGCCGCCTTGACCTCAGCGGCGGGTGTAAATGCACCACCGGGCAAGGGTGAGCTGGCCTTTTGTTCAGCGTTGCTCATGTATTGTCCTTCAAGAAATTGGGTTAAAAGAACTGACGTCACTCGCGCGTCAGCATGGTGCTGGCGGATGAAAAAACATCTGCCAGTGCGCGCGCCAGTGCGCCGTCGTCGCCGTCATCGCCGACAGAAGACTGCACCCGCGCTTCGGGAAGCATTGGAAATGTCACCAATGAAACCTCCCAAAGGTCTAGTTGTTTTAAGGACCGCCCGCCGTCTTGGGTCTTGGACGCTTTCACGGTCCGGTATCCAATGGACAGCCCGTCAATGGCCCCGGCCCTAAGAAGCGCCAGCGCCTCAGCACCTGCGCGAACCTCCTCAAGAATGCGGCCCGAGACATAAAGCCCCTTTTTGTCCTCATAGACCTCATCCCAAACCCCGATAGGCTGGGACGGATCATGCTGCCACAACATCTTGACGCCGCGGCCGCCGGATTTCAGAGCCTTTAATGAAGAGGCATAAGCCCCCTTCTCGACCCGGTCACCGCCCTGATCCTTGGCCTCAAACAGAGAGGCGTAACCGACAATGCGATTTTCCTCCGACAGCCCGATCTGGGAGCCAAGCTGCACAAATTTGGTCTCCGGGGGACCGGAAACCCTATCCTTGTAAATCATATGAAATGTCCCCTAACTCGGGTTAAGTTGAAGAAGTTGATAGACCGCCTGGGTCAAAACGAAGCCAACAATGCCGTAAACAGCGAGCCAAAGACGCTTTTCAAGACGCTCAAGCATGCCCTCGATAACCATCAAGCGCCGCTCCAGACCTTTCCAGCGTTCCTCGTTCACCTTCTCAATGGTGTCGACCTTGGCGGCGGTGGCGTTGAATGGCTCATAAAGATAGCGCGAGCCTGACTTTTGCGGATTTTCATGCGTCATCATCATCCGCCAACTTCGGAAGGCCCAACATGGCCCGCTTCTCCGAATTGGTCAGAAAATCGGCTGTGGCCACCCGCTTCCATTGGGCGTCACGCTCTGTGGCCAAGGCAGGCACATTGTCCAAATCAGGCTTCAGGGTCAGCCCCTGCTCGAACCAGCTGCCCAGCCAGTTTGACAGACCCGACGACACTTTCGACACCAGCGGCAATACCGTCAGACGGTAAAACGCCCGATTGGCCTCGGCGTAGTTGGAATAGGTGTTGTCACCGGGAAGCCCCAGCAACATGGGCGGCACGCCAAAGGCCAGCGCAATCTCGCGCGAGGCGGCCTCCTTGGTCTTGTGAAATTCCATGTCCGACGGTGAGAACCCCATCGGTTTCCAGTCCAGACCGCCCTCCAGCAACATGGGCCGACCGGCGTTTCGCGCACCGGTGTGGTGGGTCTCCAACTCATCGACAAGACGCGAATATTGGTCTGTTGCCAGCGCCCCCATCCCGTCGGTGCCTTTGTAGATAATCGCACCAGAGGGGCGGGCTGCATTGTCCAACAGCGCCTTGGACCAAGAGCTGGCCGAATTGTGAACGTCCAGAGCCGCCGCCGCTGCCTGAAGCGGTGAAAAGCCGTTGTGATCGTCTTGCGGATGGAAAGATTTGAGATGCAGGATCGGGGCCACATCGCCGCGCATGTCAAAGCGCACCTTTTTGGCCCCAACCGCATATTCATAGGCCACAGGCCATCCGTCCGAGCCGGGCACGACCCGCATCCGGTCCGAGCGCAACACGTAAAGCTGCGAGGGGGCGCCGCTGTCCAGATCAAGCCCGGCCGCCTCAAAATAGGCGTCTCCGGTCAGGATCAACTGCCCGAAGAAATTCTCGAATAATTCCGAGGCCCCTTCTGTCTCATTGGGGCGTCTGAGCAAATCCAACAACGGATGCAGGTCATAGCGGCGCATATCGTCTTGAAGCACCAAAGGGACGGCCGAGGCCGCCTCTGCGATCATCTTCACGCAGCGAAATCCGACCGGGTTACCGGCAAATCCGTTGCGAACCAATGACCCGGTATCGCGTCCTGACCAGATTGCCCGGCCAGATCCATGAAACTGGACCAAAGGTGCGGTCGCGGAGGCCTTGGTCTCCGTGGGTGCGGGCGGCTTGGATGCCCTAAATATTTGCAAAACCATTCAGTTCAGCTCCTTGGAAATAGCATGTTGAGGGCTACCGCCGACGCGGCGAAACCCTTCCAAATTTCTATTGATTTCGGGGACCACTCTTCTAGTGCAGTCGAAACGTGAGATGCG
Source organism: uncultured Paracoccaceae bacterium (assembly GCA_937920555.1). Taxonomy (GTDB): domain Bacteria; phylum Pseudomonadota; class Alphaproteobacteria; order Rhodobacterales; family Rhodobacteraceae; genus CAKZTM01. The sequence continues at coordinate 21,400 of CAKZTM010000043.1, forward strand.
CGATTTACCGCGTCACAAACCCCATTACTCCATTAATGGAGTAGAGTCGGATCAGGCAACAATTCCAACAACTTAACCCCATTTTCAAAACGTTAAAGCGACCGGATATGAGGGCTGCGAAAATTGCCCGAAGGCGTAATCATCAGATCGGTTAATGCCCAGACAAGTGCATCAACCCGGTCCGGCGAACCCGACCCCACATAACCCGCACGGGTGACCTGACACATTTGATCTTCCAAATCGCCAAATCCGCCTGCATGCATCACACGGCTTTGCTCATAAAGCGCCGCCACAGGCTCAGCCCGCGCAACTTTGCCGCGCGTCGCCCGCACACCGGTGTAACTCACAAGCGGATCGATCTGACGGACCAAAGTCTCTACCAAATCGCCGCCCTGATTGACCTCAGCCACCAACCGGTCCGCACCGTGCTTGTGAAACATGTTCACCGCGCGCTCAGCCCAGACCGTCGGACTGGCCGCCGATACAGACGCATCCTCAATCACATAAGCCCGCCAGTCCTGCGGCGGCCCTTGCATAACCACACCGGCCACAATAATCCCGCAATCATCCGACGCCGCACCGCCCGTCACAGGCGGATCGACAGCCACAACAATGCGGTCCATGTCCGGCGTATGCGCTACACGCAATGCATCAATTGCACCTCGGGTCCACAAAGCCCCTTCCGTGTCGCTGAGCAATTCGCCATCCAACTCCTGACGCCCCAACCTGGAACCACCGTAACGCCCCTGAACATGACCCAGAAAACTGTCGGCCAAATAAGCCGAATTCGCCGTTGTCGGTGCCGTGGTAAACGACGTGCTCTCTTGCTGGAGAATGTCACGCAACACTTTATTGTCCCGAGGCGTGGTGGTCACCACCTGCCGCGGATTATCTCCTAAACGCAACGCAAACTGTAACATGTCCCAAGTGGCCTGACCCTTCTTCCACTTGGCCAATTCATCAGCCCACGCACAGTCAAACTGCGGACCACGAAGGCTTTCGGGGTTGGACGCCGAGAATATTTGCGCCACAGCACCATTGGGCCAAACCAACTGCCGCTTGGATGCCTGCCATTCCGGCCTGCGATCGGGGGGCGAACACTCGATAATCCCGCTATCGCCAAACACCATAACATCACGCGCCTGATCCAGAGTTTCAGCCACCAAAGCAATACGCCTGACCGCACCGTGATCTTCCGGCTTGGCCCCCTCCACTTGCCCCCTGAGCCACTCGGCACCGGCGCGGGTCTTGCCCGCACCACGACCACCAAGAATAACCCAGGTTTTCCAGTCCTTGTCCTGAGGGGGACGCTGATGGGCATGGGCCCAATGTTCAAAAAGCCACGGCAATGACAGTAGTGCATTGTGGCTGAGCGAATCTAAAAACTCCGCAACCTCATCGCGATTGAGCGAGCTTAGTAAGTCGGCTGCTGATCTCTGTTCGTGCTGCGTCAAGGTCAAGGGTGTTTCCTGGATTTGTCTGAACGACGTTTCCTGAGCCTTCTCCATTGCCCGCCTCCATTAGTATTGAAATTTCGGCTAGGTGGTCCTTAACACCTCGCTCTTTCGACTGAGTGCCCGCGTCAATGCACTCCATGTCATCCTTCAGGTGAAACACCAAAGAATGCAGAGAGCTTGTAAGCCTGACTAGGGCTTCGGCGGCGCCCGCTCTTATGTGCGCCGCTGAATCGTGCTCATCGTGATCATCAGTAGTGTGATTTTTCATGAAGCGCTTCCCGGTACGCTCCGCCCATCAAGAATATTCAACGGCCCGCCAAACTGACGCACCGAAATCCTTAACTACTTTTTGCAAACAAAAAAGGCCGCACCTCGGCGAGGACGGCCATAGGGCTAAACCGTTTTTGTCCGATTTATCCCATCATGCACACTTTCTACTTTAGAGCGTTCGCAATGTCAATCACTAAATCTAAGGTTGATTGCGACGCACCGTACGCACCCCGGTCAAACCCCTGCTTTTATGGGGTGTAACCCGCTCAATAATCTTCGCCCTTATATCGATTGGGCAAAGCCTCCGACGCCCGGTCGCCTATAAAACTTGCCCAAACGCCACCCGGGCGCCATATGCCGTCCATCATGTCAAATGCAGAGCCTACATCGCCCTTGCCGCTTTGGGCCAATCGGTAAAAGAACGCAGAGACCCGCGCATTATATATGCAATGCACATGAACCTGCGCGTCCCCCACCCCCTCCAACGCCGCAACAAATGCCGCATAATCCGCATCTGTCGGCGCCTCAAAATCCACCGGAATATAAATATAGATCATCCCCAATGCGGCCACAGACGCGGCCTCATCTGCCAACGCACCTTTATTGTCATGCGGCCCCAAATTGATCACATGGGTAACCCCGGTCGCCTTGATCTGGGCAAGCTGGGCTTCTGTGGGCTGGCCTGACAGCGTGATGCGCCCGTCGCGCCGCCGCCAGTTTATGATGTCCGGTAATTCACCCATCAAAGTCCCCTTTATATGCCAGGGTCCGCATATCGCGATCTGACCTAACCATGCCAGCTAGCGCAATCATGACCGCCATCAAGAAAAGGGTAAGACCGCAGCCCGAACTGCGATGGCATTGTCCAAGCCCCAAAAATCCAGCCACAAACGAAAAACGGCCCGCTTTAGCGAGCCGTCATCTTCCCGTAGACTTGAGCCAATTTTGCGGCTTCAATTGTGTCGCTTCTCTGCGGCTCATGTATCCCCCCAGAATCGGGATCCGAACTCTCTTGGCGTTACACAATGTTACTTTAGGCCAAAAACCGCCTCAACACAACAGTTTGAAGACCCGCTGCAACGCTGCTCCAAACCCACGCGGAATTCCGCCCAGACCACCACAGCCGGGTGACACCGACCTCCAGCCCAAAAGGCTTAATTTGTCGCGGGCGTGCTCATAGCCGTGCACTCCGCCGCATCCGGCGTCGCAACACAATCAACCCCAGCCACTGAGATCTGACCGGTGGTCAAAACCTGACTGTCATCGGTGATCTTTGCCAGTTGATCCTGCATCACAGGCTCGCTTGCATAGTGATCACTGTTGCACCCTTGCGCATAAACACCCGCAGATGTTCCGACCAAAAGAGCGGCGGTAAGAATTGCGATTTTCATCGTCACGTCTCCTTGTTGGTACCTCCAGCCTAAACCAGTTTTTGCAATTCTCCAAATCCGTCGGGTCAAATCCGCCGAAAACCTGCAAGACTTGCCGTTGCGAAGCCTATTTTGTTGGCATAAACGGGGACAAAGCACCAAAGGAGCCGCAAATCCATGCGCCTATCTCGATATTTCCTGCCGATCATCAAAGAAACCCCGTCCGAGGCGGCCATTGCCAGCCACCGGCTGATGCTGCGCGCGGGCATGATCCGTCAGGCACAAGCGGGCATTTATTCATGGCTCCCCATGGGCTTCAAAGTGCTGCGCCGCCTGGAAAACATCGTGCACGAAGAACAGATACGCGCGGGCCATCACCCGATGCTGATGCCAACGCTGCAATCTGCTGATCTCTGGCGCGAGAGCGGGCGCTATGAAGCTTACGGCGAAGAAATGCTGCGCATCACCGACCGCCATGGCCGCGACATGCTGTACGGCCCCACCAATGAAGAACTGATCACCGACATCTTCAAAAACGCCGTGGGCTCCTACAAAGACCTGCCCATGACCCTTTACCACATCCAGTGGAAATTCCGCGATGAGGTCCGCCCCCGCTTCGGCGTCATGCGCGGCCGCGAGTTTTTCATGAAAGACGGCTATAATTTCGACATCGATGAGGACGCCGCCCGCCACGCCTATAACCGCCACATGGTCAGCTACATTCGCACCTATGAGCGCATGGGCCTCAAAGCGATCCCGATGCGCGCCGATAGCGGCCCCATTGGCGGTGACAACACCCATGAATTTCTGGTTCTGGCCGATACAGGCGAGAGCGAGGTGTTTTATGACAGCAATATCCTTGATCTGCACCTTGGCGACCGCGAGGTGGATTACGACAATTGGGACGGCGTCAAAGCGATCTGCGACGAGTGGACCACCCCATACGCCCGCACTGATGAAACCCATGACGCGGCGATCTGGGCCGATGTGCCTGCGGACCGCCAACAGGTCTCCCGCGCCATCGAAGTGGGCCAGATCTTCTACTTTGGCACCAAATATTCTGACGCCCTTGGCGCGCTGGTGGATGATGGCAAAGGGGCGCGTAAAGCGGTCCATATGGGCTCCCACGGGATTGGCGTGTCCCGCCTGATCGGCGCGATCATTGAGGCCTTCCACGACGACAAAGGCATCATCTGGCCCGAGGCCGTCACGCCTTTCCATGCGGGCATCGTCAATCTCAAGCAGGGAGATACGGACACAGACGCCACCTGCGACCAGCTCTATCAAGGTCTGATCAAAGCAGGCCTTGATCCGCTTTACGATGACCGGGATGAACGCGCGGGCGGCAAGTTTGCAACCATGGATCTGATCGGCCTGCCGTGGCGCATCACCGTGGGGCCCCGTGGCCTCAAAAACGGTGTTGTCGAGCTGACCTCCCGCAAAACCGGCGAAAGCGAGGAGATGAGCCCTCAGGCCGCCATCGCCCGCATCACCGAGATTTATGCGCAGGTTTAAAGGCGTAAATGACGCCAAGTGGTCACTGAGAAAGAAAAGAAATATTGAATTCAACGCGGTTGAGCACAGCGAACCTCATCGCGTGAATTCGAGCGCCCGCCCGTCCATTAACCGCCCCCGATTGGGCGCTCGTTTGGCAGCAATGGGGAACAAAGCTGCTGTTCACAGCGGCGCAGCCGAATTGATCAATGTCTGCTTGTCAAAGCCCGAGCTAGGTTGCAAAAATGCGCATATGTCGAAGCCACTCTACATTCGTTGCCGTTGGCTGCACGAGCTTAAAGAAGAACCCATTGATATTTGGAGCGAGTTTGGGCCGGATGGATACGAGCGCCGAAAGTTAGAGTATTTTATTGATGGAACAATCGGTTACGCAAATATTGCCGAATCGACTGAGGAGAGGACTGGAACCTCTCTCGCAGATCAGAAGGTACCAGACATAGACGAAATTAATCGCGATCCTCAATTCAAAGTTGTGGAGGTGACGAAGGCTGATTTCGAAAAAAGATGGGAACAGCGTCAAGCCAATTGAGCTAGGTTCGATCTATGAATTGAAGTCACAAATGGCTCCAAGCCGTCATTCGTGCCTTCGCCCAGACTAGTCGCAAGGCTCTCTGACTGGATGCCAAGGTCAAGCCTTGGCATGACGGCGCAGGGTTGGCTTCCAAGGTTCAACAGCGTCCCTTAACAACACCTCAACCACCTTCACACATCGTTAACCAACCTTACCAAACCCTCACCGAACGCAGGCTTAACCCCGCCCAAGCGCTCAAATTGTCATATCGATGTCATACAAGAGTCATACACAAGTCATACAGTTTGATGCCATTAAGAAAGCCGCGTTAATTTTTGATTCTAAACGGTTTTAACCCCCAGTCTTTCAAAAAACTGAAACATCAAAGCTACGCGCCTTTGCATTTGATAATCACCACCGAAATATTGTCCTGATCGGGATCATCAAGCGCGTCCAGAGCCCGCAAAATCGCCTGCGAAACTTTGATCAGACTCTTCGGGGGGGCAAAAGCCGACAGGGTTGCGGGACTTTGCTGACTTTGGGCAAACCGCGCGCTAAGCTCAAGCCATGAAACCGTCAACCGATCTTGGACTGCTGCTCCTTCACGCCTTACCCTTGGATCGTCGGATGTGGCAAAACCAGCTTCAGATCATGCCGAACCGTACCGCCGCGCCAAACCTTTACGATTTTGGCAGCGATCTTGAGGATTGGGCCGCATTGCGGCTGCCAGCCTGACCGCGTCCAAGTCCACAATTGACCCTTCCCAGACATCGCGCACAAGGTGGGCCAACGGCACCACCGGCGGGGCGCTTCGCAACCTCCGCTCAGCGCAGCAAGGCACCCAAGGCGTTACACCGGTTCAACTGCGGTTCCACCTTGACCTTTCGCGCATTTCCCAAGAGGTTGCGCCCAACAAACGAAGGACAAATTGATGGCTGCGACACCCCGCCCGTTTTCGGCACATGAGTGGCAAATTGCATGGCGCTACCTGGGCGCCCGCCGCGAACATGGCGGCATCTCCGTGATCGCTTGGTACGCGCTGATCGGCGTGATGCTGGGCGTGGCCACGCTGATCGTGGTGCAAGCGGTCATGATCGGCTTTCGCGAGGAATTTACCGACCGGATCCTGGGCGCAAATGCCCATATGACCGTCTATTCCACCAACTACCAAAACGACGCAGGCCAAGTCACCCGCGCCATCACCGACTACGCCCAAACCGTGGAAACCTTGCAAGCCACTCCGGGTGTCACCCACGCCTCGCCCATGGTGCGCGGCCAAGTGATGGCCTCAGCCAATGGGCGCAACGCGGGCGTCGATCTTCGCGGCCAATCGGCACAAGACATCTCCAAATTACCCCTGATCGGCACCCCAGAAAGCGCCAGCGGCGATCTGGCCAACCTGTCTCAAGGCATCGCCATCGGCGAGGGTGTTGCGCGCGAACTCCGCGTGGGGGTGGGCGATATCATGACGATCATCTCCCCCAATGGCGTGCAAACCGCCTTTGGCACCACCATGCCGCGCCTGAATGACTACGAGGTCGTCTACATCTTCAAAGTGGGCCGCTACGACATCGACCAAACCCGCGTCTACCTGCCGCTTGAGGAAGCCCAATACTACTTCGACCGCGAAGGCACCGTGGACGAGATCGAAGTTCTGGTGGACAAGCCCGATCAAATCGACAGCTACCGCCCCGCATTGCAAGCCGCCATCGGGCAAACCAAACTGATGTGGAGCTGGAAAGACAGCCAAGGGGCGATCCTGTCAGCTCTTGATGTGGAACGCCGGGTGATGTTCATCATCCTGTCGCTCGTGGTCCTGATCGCGGCGCTCAACATCATCTCCGGCCTTGTTATGCTGGTGAAAAACAAGGGCCGCGACATCGGTATCCTACGCACAATGGGCCTCACCCAAGGGGCGATCATGCGCGTCTTTTTCATCTGCGGCTCGGCCATTGGCGTGATCGGCACGTTTCTTGGCGTGATCTTGGGCTGCCTGTTTGCCTACTACATCCAAGACATCCAGCAACTGATCGAAGGCGTGTTCGGCGGCCAAGTGTGGGACCCGCAAGTGCGCCTGCTCACCGAAGTTCCCTCGCGCCTGCGCTGGCAGGACGTCTCCGCCGCCATGGGCATGGCCCTTGTCCTCAGCTTCGTGATCACCCTGATCCCGGCCCGAAATGCCGCAAAACTAAACCCCGTCGAGGCCCTGCGTTATGAGTGATCCCGTCCTGAAACTCACCGCCATCTCCAAAACCTACAACACCGGCAAACCCAACGAAATCCGCGTCTTTGACGGGGTGGACCTGACATTGCAACGGGGCGAATTGGTAGCACTCGTCGCCCCATCGGGGGCGGGCAAATCCACGCTCCTGCACATTTGCGGCCTGTTGGACGACCCCACATCGGGCGAGGTCGAAGTCGCAGGCCAAAACATCACCAACCTCAAAGATGCCGCACGCACCGCGATCCGGCGCGACCGCATGGGCTTTGCTTACCAGTTCCACCACCTGCTGCCCGAGTTCTCCGCCCGCGAGAACGTCATGATGCCGCAACTGGCCGCCAGCACTCCCAAGGATCAGGCCGCAAAACGCGCCGAGGATCTGCTCACCCAAGTGGGCCTGAGCCCGCGCATGAACCACCGACCCGCCGAGCTGTCGGGCGGCGAACAACAACGGGTGGCCGTGTGCCGCGCGCTGGCCAATGCGCCGGATTTACTGCTGGCCGATGAGCCCACGGGCAACCTTGACCCTGAAACCTCCGACGGTGTTTTCGAGATCCTGCTTGGCCTTGCCCGCGACACCGGACTGACCGCGCTGGTGGCGACCCATAACCACGATCTGGCACAGAAAATGGACCGGATTGTGCGGTTGGAGAACGGCAAGATCGTCTAGCGACCACCCCGCGCGAAACACGTCCCGCATTGGTGGAGCACCCGCAAATCACACCCCCGGCAGGTTGAATTATGGCAAGATTGTGTCTAAACGCCTGTTTTTAAAGCGCTATTTAGGTAATCATACCTATTTCTTTGCGCCGAAGTTTCCATAAATAACGTCCAGAGCAAAGTTTGCAGGGATTCAAACTTGTCGGTGGAAACGTAAAGGAATCTCGTGTGATGTATTCAAACGCAGTAAAATCAAGACGGCCCTCAGTGTCGGAAAAAGGGTCAAACCGCTCCGACTGGACCGTGCTGTCCCTTGCTGTTTTCGGGGTTCTCTTGAACATCCTGTTCGTGTTCAACGACCAAATTGCCCAGACCACCCAAGACGTGACCTACAAACCGATCCTCGTCGCACTCCACGCAGAGACGCGCCAAACCAACCAGCACAATAACGGCCCGATTTTTCTGAGCCAGACCTACCAGAGCCGCTAAGATACAAACTATAGCGCGTCTCAATACACCACCAAAGCACGAAACCATTGTCATTTTTACAGCATTTTGATGCCTTATTCTTGCCGCCTCAGATGATTTAGAAAATACGATCTATAATCACACTAAGGACTTTAAATGTTTACGAAGAAAAATCGTTCAGCTGTAGTTTTGACGACCAGCCTTGTCATCTCCGGTTGTGGCGGTGGAGGCGGCCCGGTCAGCGGCACGTCTTTTGCAGCCCTGACAAACAATCTTGCGAACCTGAACGCATCATCAACCTCCCTCGGCTTTACACCAGAGGTGAATATGGCAACCGGCTCAGCCACCTATAATGGCGTGGCAAATCTGACATTTGGCACCGGGGCCGGACTAAGAGATTCCGCATTGGGCGCGCTCAGAGTGAATGTCAATTTCACCGGCGACACACTGGATGGATCGATCACAAACTTCCACTACCTTGATCAATCAGCAGTCGCTGGAAACGTGGCGATCACAAACGGCGCGTTGACAGGCAACAATACCGCGATCGGTGACGGATTGACCGCAGATGCGAACGGAAACGTCGGCGGCAATACCGTGGCGATGGATGTCACCGGGCATTTTTCCGGGGATAGTGCGGACGTGCTTTACCTCTACATGGACGGCAAAACCGACACGTCTCTGGGCGTGGGCATTGCCGCCAAGTAATCCGTTTGGGCCGCACATAAACCGGTCAGCGCCGCGCGCGTTGATCCGGTAACGGCTCAACCCCAAATCGCCTGAAACTCAGTTGGAGGACGCAGCCTCAGCAGCCGCCTCCGCCTCGGCAGCAGCCTCCGCCGCTTCCTCAGCTTCCGCCGCACGCTTGGCCTCGATCTGACGCCACTTGGCCACGTTCTGATTGTGCTCATCCAAAGTGATGGCAAACGCATGCCCGCCCGTTCCATCGGCAACAAAGAAGATGAAATCAGTCTCGGCCGGGTTCAAAGCCGCCACAATCGCATCCTTGCCCGGATTGGCAATCGGGGTCGGGGGAAGACGCGGAATAACGTAAGTGTTGTAAGGGGTTTCCGCACTCAGCTCAGAGCGCCTCAATCCCCGCCCCAGCGTTCCCACACCGCCGGTAATCCCGTAAATCACCGTAGGGTCCGTCTGCAACTGCATCCCCTTGTTCAAACGGTTCACAAACACGCTTGCCACCTGCGGACGCTCGCCCGCAAGCCCGGTCTCTTTCTCGATGATAGAGGCTAAAATCAGCGCCTCCTCGCGGGTCTGCAACGGCGTCTCAGGATCGCGGGTCAGCCACGCCTCCTCCAGAATTTCCGTCTGCGCCGCTGTCATTTTCTCGATCAATGACGCCCGCGTATCGCCGCGCGAATAGCTGTAAGTGTTGGGCGCAAGCGACCCCTCAGGCGGAATGACCTCAATCTCACCGGTCAGATTCTCCACGGTTTTCAGCTTCTCAACCGCCTGCCACGAGGTCCAACCCTCCACAATCGTCACATTCAGCGACACACCCTTGCCGGATGTCACAATCGCCATAACCTCGGCCATAGACGCCCCCGGCGGGATCTCATAATCGGCAAATTTGATCTGAGTGTCTGCACCTGTGTAACGGGCGGCAATGCGGAAGACGGACGGGTTGGAAATCACCCCCGCCTCCGCCAGCCGGTCCGTGACCACCGCCAGACTGTCACCACTTTCCACCGGCACCATAACAGCTTGGGCCAGCGGTCCGGGATCGCGGTACTCGTTTTGCACCCATTTCACGACAAAGCCCAAAGCGACCAAGCCAACAATCAGCAATAACAAAGCATTCGCAGCAATGTGGCGATACATGAGGCTTAAACCTTTCCCATCACCAGCGACGCATTTGTGCCGCCAAACCCGAACGAGTTGGACAACACCAGATCCACCTTGCGCGCGCGGGGCTGATTGGGGGCCAGATCAAGCGGCAAATCAGGCTCGGGCGTGTTCAAATTGATTGTGGGCGGTGCAACCTGATCGCGAATGGCAAGGATCGAGAAAATCGCCTCCACCGATCCCGCAGCCCCCAACAGATGCCCAATAGACGACTTGGTGGACGACATGGTGGCTTTGGAGGCACCCGCCCCCATCAAACGCGCAACCGCGCCCAACTCAATGGTATCGGCCATGGTCGATGTGCCATGGGCGTTGATGTAATCCAATTCCTCAGCATTGCGCCCGGCCCGCTTGAGCGCCGCCGACATGGACCGGAACCCGCCATCACCGTCCGGCGACGGGGCTGTGATGTGATAAGCATCGCCCGACAAACCGTAGCCCAAAACCTCGGCGTAAATGGTGGCACCGCGCGCCTTTGCATGCTCATATTCCTCAAGCACTACAACACCGGCCCCCTCACCCATTACAAACCCGTCGCGGGTCTGATCGTAAGGGCGCGAGGCCGTCTCAGGATCGTCGCGGTGCTGGGTGGACAACGCCTTGCACGCATTAAACCCGGCAATGCCCAGCTCCGAAATGGGGGCCTCACAACCGCCCGCAATCATCACATCCGCATCATCAAGCGCAATCAGACGCGCCGCATCGCCAATGGCATGCGCGCCCGTAGAACAGGCCGTCACAACCGAATGATTGGGGCCCTTGAAGCCATGCTTGATCGACACCTGACCAGAGGCCAGATTGATCAATGCAGACGGAATAAAAAACGGTGAAACCCGACGCGGCCCCTTTTCTTTCAGCAATACGGCCGTATCGGCCACCGCCGACAACCCGCCAATGCCCGAGCCGATCATCACACCGGTGCGCTCTTTGTCCTCATCGCTTTGGGCCACCCAGCCACTATCGGCAATCGCCTGATCGGCGGCACACATGCCATAGCGAATAAACGGATCAACCTTGCGCTGCTCCTTGGGCTCCATCCACGCGTTTGGATCATACGTCCCATCCGTGCCATCGCCCAAAGGGATCTCGCAGGCGTAGTTCGTCGCCAGATGATCCGCGTCAAACCGCGTGATCGTCCCGGCCCCGGATTTGGAGGCCAAAATACGCTCCCAGGTTGCCTCAACACCGCAGCCAAGCGGGGTCAACATCCCCATGCCTGTGACAACTACTCGACGCATAATCCACCTCTGTTTCTTTTGGTTGCCCGCTTTTACATGAGGCAGCTGTTAAGGAAAAGGCCTGTCAGACCGGTTGCGTGCGAACCATTAGCACTTGAACGCCGCGATCATCCTCAAAGCGGCGCGCTTGGGCATATCCGCATGTCTCAGCCACCCGTAAAGACCCGATATTTTGCCCGTTTATCAGCGCAAATGTCGCCTGGCCCGGAAATGTGCGGTCAAGCCAATCATGGGCCGCTATTGCCGCCTCCGTGGCAATGCCTTGCCGCCAATGGGCCGGAAAATAGGACCAACCGGCCTCGATCATCCCATCTGTGCCCGCAATGCCGCGGTAGGCCTCAAAAAAACCGAACTCGCCCAGAACCGCGCCGGTGTCGCGCGCGCAGACGGCCCAATTGCCAAGACCGGTCAGCGCATAGGTGCCCGCCTTGACCAACAGCTTTTCCCAAGCCTGATCCGCCGTCAAAGGCTCAGGACCGATGAAGCGCCACACATCCCGGTCCCCGGTCAGCGCAATCCACACCTCCCGGTCCTGCGCGCGAACCTCGCGCATCACCAACCGCTGGGTTGTCAGAACCTCAAGCATGACCGTTCCACCCGAAACGCAAAACGGCGCCCCATAACCGGGGCGCCGCATTACATACCGAAAACGTTCCTGAGATCAGGTGGCTTCCGTGATGAATTTCACCGCATCACCAAACGATTGAATGGTCTCAGCCGCATCATCAGGAATTTCGATGCCAAACTCTTCTTCAAACGCCATGACCAGCTCCACAGTGTCGAGACTGTCAGCGCCGAGATCGTCAATAAACGATGCACCGTCCGTGACCTTGCCTTCTTCGACACCAAGGTGCTCAACAACGATTTTCTTTACGCGATCTGATACGTCGCTCATGTGCGTTCCTCACTTCTGCTAGGCCCCCTCAACGTAGGCCCGATTTCCTGGCTCAAACGCAGTCGTCCGCGCCCAAACCCTCTACTCGCCAAAAAGCCCCCATCTGAATGCGGTCCGGCAAAACTCGGACGCGCTATAGCACAAAGCCTCCAAATGGCAACTGGTAAACGTGAAACCAAATCACGCCAGTCGAGAGGACATAAGAATGGCGATAAGCATCACAGCTTTCAAGCCCCGTGCGCGAATAATTCGCCCCCCCACGGCGCGAAACCGCCCCGCTTCGGCGTAAAATTGCCGTCAAGCGGCACGGCCATGGGCCAAGTGATTTGGGCAGATCCCACCCCAAAACGCCCGTAAATCAAGCGTTTCTAGGGGAAATAAACTGCTTGGCTTAGGCCGCGCGCAGCTCTTGCGCCGCTGCAATCATCTGATCGGACAAAATTGTGTATGCGGTCGTCCACGCCTCTTTAACCTCAGGGGTCCAAGCCGCGCCCAATCCCTGCTCCAAGGTCCAAAGAAGCGCGTCACCAACAGGCGCATAATCGTCATCAGCGACTTTATACCCCACATGGCGACGGCCCAAAGCCCGAACCGCCTCGATGATATCCTCGATCTGATGCAGGCCCTGAACAACTGTGGCAAGCGTGGTGATCAACTTGCCGCGCTGCTGCTCCATATCTTCGGGGAACATGGCGCGAAAATCCGGGCGGAGCTCAAATAATCTGTCATAAAACATGATCGACACCGGCTGCGCCTTTGGCACGACCAATCCAAAACTGCTTTGAACCAGCTCTATTTGTTTGTCGGTAAGCATCGCACTCTCCTTGCTGCATCTCTCATCAGGTTTTGCGTCCCGTCGGCATTCCGGTCAGCATTCCACCATAGCTCAGGTCTTTGACCAGGCTCTCGCTCACATCTCGCTCATACATCGTAAAAACCCGCTGGATTTGGTTCAGCTCAACGGTCAGCGCCAAACTCAACGCCTTCATACTATGGGCCAAAGGGATGTCCTTGGCCTTGCCCACCTCCACCATGATCAAATCGATCAGCTGAACGCTCAACTCCCGGTAAGCGCCCGCGATCCAGATGGATTTGACGTCATGAAGAATGAAAAACAGCGCAATATCCTCGATGGAATCAAGATAATGCTCATCAAAACGGCCAATGCGGAACAGCCGCATGTGCTTGTTGTAAAGGCTGATGATGCGAAACATGTCGTCGGTGCTGATATCCTTAGGCAAAGCCCCTTTTCGCTGCAAGTTCAGGACAATCTCGTCACCCCAATTGATCTTGCTGCGCCGAAAAATCTTTTGGAATATCGCAAATTGCGCGAAAAACTCCGCGTCCAGCCGAAACGCCGCCTGCACACACTCCAACTGTCCCTCCGGTCTGATCTTGTGCTTGTAACTACGCAAGAACAGCCCAAAATCCAGACTGGCAGGTTGTGCAATATCGGCGTGCTGTGACATGGCCACTATGTCGCCGTTTCAGATTAATAAACCGATAAATCGGACCGCAAAAAACGGACCGGCACGCTCTAACGCGGGTGCCCCCTGCCCCGATTGCGAAATCGTTTGCACAAATGCGCAGGCCGCGTAAATCTGCGCGGGCCTGAATGCGATCTTGGAAAGTGACCCCCTTGGACCAAAAAACGATACCCAAGACCGTGGGCGAGGCGCTCATCGATCTGTTGGAGCAGGCAGGCACAGACACTGTCTTTGGCATTCCAGGCGTGCACACGGTCGAGCTGTACCGCGGGTTGGCCGCCTCCGGCATCCGCCATATTACACCGCGCCACGAACAAGGGGCCGCGTTCATGGCCGATGGATATGCGCGCATCACGGGCCGACCGGGCGTGTGCTTTTTGATCACCGGGCCGGGCCTGACCAATGCCGCCACCGCCATTTTGCAGGCGCGCGGCGAAAGCGTGCCCATGCTGATCATCTCCAGCGTCAACACCTCCAAGAGCTTGGGCAAGAATGAGGGCCACCTGCACGAAATGCCCGATCAGGCGGCATTTTCGCGCAGCATTTGCAAACAGACGTTCACGCTGAGCGATCCGGCACAACTGGGCGCGGTGTTCTTGCAAGCCTTCACGGCAATGACTGACGCACGGCCGGGGCCGGTGCATATTCAGATCCCGCTTGATGTGATGAAATTACCCGCAGAGCCTGCCGGATTTCGACCACCCAACCCCAAACCGGCGCAAGATTTCAAGCTGACCCGCGCAGCCCGGCTGTGCAATAGCGCGAAAAACCCGGTGATCCTTATCGGCGGCGGTACGGCCCATGCCAGCGATCCCACCGTCTTCCAAACCTTCGCAAACGCGCTTGATGCGCCGGTGATCTCAACCGCCAATGGGCGCGGGATCATGTCCGGCTCGCCGCTTGATTGTCCCGCCAGTCCCAGCCTGACCAGTATCCGCGCGCTCATCGCCCAGTCCGATCTGGTCATCGCTTTGGGAACGGAAATTGGTCCAACCGATTACGACATGTATGCCACCGGACCGTTGCCACCCCAAACCAATATGATCCGCGTCGATATCGATCCTGCCCAGCTTGCCAAGCGCAGTGATGCGGGCCTGATCATCGAAGGCGATGCCGCCCGGTTTGCAGCCGCGCTCACCCCGCATCTGATCCCCGCAAACCGCCAAGGGACCGCGCGCACCGCCCAAGCGCTCAAGGGCGCAAATGCCGAACTCAGCGCCGCGTACGGCGACCACATCGACGCGATGGAAAGCATCTGGACCGCCTTGCCGGATGCGATTGTGATCGGCGACAGCACCCAGCCGATCTATGCGGGCAACCTCTTGATCAACGCCCCGGCCCCGCGCACATGGTTCAACTCCTCAGCCGGGTTTGGCACTCTGGGCTACGCGGCACCGGCAGCGATTGGCGCGGCCATGGGCACTGACCGCCCGGTGGTGTGCGTGATCGGCGACGGCGGATTGCAATTCACGTTGACCGAACTGGCCGTGGCCCGCGACACCGGCGCAAATGCAGCCTTTGTGGTCTGGAACAATCACGGCTACGGCGAGATCGAAACCTCCATGACTGACGCGGGCGTGTCGCCTGTTGGCGTCACCCCGATGCCGCCCGATTTCATCAAAATCGCGGACGCCTACGGCCTTGCGTCGCGGCGGATCACGGACCCCCATAAGCTGGCAGGGGCCCTTGGCGATCTGCCAAGACCGTGCCTGATTGAATACGACTGCCCAAAGCCCAAAAGTTAACTCCTGTACCTGAGTTGCAGGAGTTAACGTTCCCGCCCCTCTGCCACCAATTTGGCGCGGTAAATCTCGGCCTCCGCCAAGCCCGCCTCAAGGGCAAAAACGAACGCATGGGTCCATAAAAAGCAGGCTTCATCAATGTCGGATGATGCATCCCCCGCAGCCCCGTAAAGCCGCGCCACCGCCGCACCATCTTGACGGTCAAACGCGGCCATCAGGGCCGCATCCAGCTCATCTCGCGTCACGGTATTTTTGGATTTGATCTGCGGCCCAAGCGTGGAACAAATGGGTCGGGTTGTCCATGACGGGCGAGAATTTACCCCCGTCAAATCCAGGCCCGTAACGGCCCCGCTGCATGCCCTCAACCACGAAAATATCTTCCTCAAACACGCCCTTCCACAGGTCCGCATTGCGATCGATCATCGCCGCTTTTTCGGGCTGCTCAGCAGGATCAAACGCGTAGTAAATGCCGGTCAACTCGCGGGTCTGATCAATGCCTGTGGGCATCAAGATCATCGCATAAGCATGGTCCCTTTGAGCCCCGAAAAGCACGTTTGGAAAGAACGAGACATATTCAGCACCCGCATCCCAAAAATCCGACAAGCCCTCGAAATCAGGGAATTTTTCGCCCCCGTCCCCCTCTAACTGCCGGTACACATAGGTGCCCTGACCGGAAAACGCGCCGGGCTCCTCGATGTGGTAATGATCCTCTAGCCGTGAATAGGTGTTGAGGCCGGGATGGATCCACGGCAGATGATAACTCTCACAGAAATTCTCTACCGCCAGCTTCCAGTTGGTCTTGACCTCAAGCACGAAATCAGACCGCCCGCCGCCGGGATAAATGGGGCGGTCATGCTCGCGCCAGCGCTCCAGCAATTTGGCCGCATATTCCTCAAAAGGTGGGGCCTTGCGCGACACGTTAACGAAAATCACATCACGGTAAACATATGAGGGAAACTCGACCAGCCCCAAGTCATCGCGCTTGATGTCCTCGTGCAGATTTCGCCCCGGCCCGCCCACATGAGGGGTCGAGCGCAATGTGCCGTCCAAACCATAACACCACGAATGATAAGGGCAGCGGATCGTGCCGCGAATATTGCCCGGCTCTTCGACCAAAATCATACCCCTGTGACGGCAGGTATTTTGGTAAACGCGCACATCCCCCGCCCCGTCACGAATGGCCAAAAGTGGGACACCTAAAAAATCGATCGGTGCCGCATCACCCTCATTTGGAATGTCCTTGGCAAAGCCCACACCGGCCCAATTGCCAAACAAAAGCGCCTCGCGTTCCTCCGCAAAGACCTGCGGATCAACATAATGGGCGTTGGGCAGACCGCGTGCTGTGGCCACCGGGGCAGTCACCCCAGACAAATCAGACAAATCAGAATGCGTCATGGCGATGTCCCGCAAATTTGAAAAAAGACCTCAAAACTCTAGCCTTCGCTATGTTTTGAACCTTTTCCAAAACCGACATCCCCGCGACGCCTTCGGACCATCCGGGCCGCCGCCCTATGCAGAGACCAGACGCAACCTTTCGCCCGTGTCCGCACCCTTGCCAGAGCTGACCACATAATCCTCCAGCGCCTCCAAAGATGGCACACACAGATTTCGCCCATCGCGACCGATCAAGCCTTTGTTGCGCATCCGCCCCATCTCGCGGGCCACGGTTTCACGGTTGGAAAATATCCGCGCCGCGATCTCAGTTTGCGTGGGCGGGCGCTCGATCACGAAACTGTTGCGCCCGTTGGCATGGGATTGCGCCATATCCAAAAGCTCCGCACGGATCCGATCATCGGCACTTAACGTGTTGAAATCAGACACTTTCGCAGTCAAATCCCGCAACTTCTGCACCAAAGCCTCTAACAAAGCCAGCGACAAATCCGGCGCCGTGCTTAAGACCTCGCGGAATTGCGGCGAGGACATGCGCGCCGCCACACAGGTGGATTGCGCCTCTATGCAGGCCGACCGGGGCGCGCCATCAATGGCCGAAAACTCCCCGAAACAATCCCCCTTGCCCAAATGCATGAACGACACTTCGCGCCCGCTTTCGGTGAAAATCGCCACCCGCGCAGACCCGGTCAACAAAAAGCAAATGTCCGAGTTGGTATCCTCGTTGCTCATGATCGTCTGACCCTTTTCATATTCGGTCACCGACCATCGCTCTGCCAGAAAACAGAACGCGCTGCGGGAAATCTGGCCCAAAAGAGAGCCCTCGGGAAATACTTGAAACGGATTACCTGACTTCATGATCTTCACCCCTAATTGCGGTTACTGTTCAATCGCCACGTTAACCATTTTAGCACATTACATTGTGATACGCATCACTTGACTGAAGTTTTACACAAAATTGCGTAAAAATCACCCAACGGGCAGGCCCAGCAACTCGCGCGCCTCGGCGGCACGCGCCGGATGCCGCCCATATTGAGCGCACAGATCAACCACCCGCTCCACCAAAGCCGCATTGGACGGGGCCAAAGTGTTCCGGTCCAGACGCACATTATCCTCCAGACCGGTGCGGCAATGACCGCCAAGTTCCAACGCCCAATTGTTGAGCACAATCTGATTGGCCCCAATGCCCGCCGCCGTCCATGTAGCGTCAGGTGCCAGCCGCTCCAACGTGGCGATCATAAACTCCAGAGAGGCCCGGTCGCAGGGCATGGCATTTTTGACCCCCATCACAAATTGCACATGCAAAGGCTTGGCCAACCGCCCGTCCTCGGACATCTTAACAGCTTGAAAAATATGGCTCAGATCAAACGCCTCGATTTCCGGCTTCACATCATGAACCAACATCTCCGAGGCCAGCCAATCCACCAAATCCGGCGGGTTCTCATACACCCGCGTGGGAAAATTATTCGACCCAACAGACAGCGAACACATCTCAGGCTTGAGCGGGATCATACCGCCGCGTTCGCGCCCGGCCCCGGACCGACCCCCGGTTGAAAGCTGCACGATCATGCCCGGACAATGGGCGCGAATGCCCTCCAGAACCTGCCCGAACCGCGCCGGGTCCGAACTGGGCAGCCCTGCGTCGTCGCGCACATGAACATGGGCCAAAGACGCGCCCGCCTCAAAAGCCGCATGGGTGGCCTCGATTTGTTCGGCCACTGTGATCGGTACCGCAGGATTGTCCGCCTTGGTTGGAACCGATCCCGTAATCGCCACCGTGATGATGCAGGCTTTGCTCATAAGCTTCCCCCAAAATACCCGTCTAGGGCTACACTTTGCCCCAACCGCTCGCAAGTGTTGGCAAAAGACACATAAATTCCCTGTTGATCGCATGATTGAGCCAAAACTTCGCCATAATCAAAGGACATTCTGAATGCGTAAATTAAATGCCCGGGTGAAGAATGTTGAGAATTTTTAGGAAATCAAAGACTGATCGTGCGCATAGCAAGCCCGCGCAAAAGCCGGATCACACCATGCAGCCAAAAGCCGTCCGAGACGCCCTGCACAAAGCAGCGGAAGAAAAACCCTATATTTATCAACAAGTCACGGGCCGAGAATTGCATGCCAATATCGTCGAAGCTCTGCGGTATGAGCATGAAGGCCGCGCCGAAACCGCCCTTGGCGTCATGGGCTCACTGGCCGGATTTTCCTGTTTGTCTGCGGTTTACCTGAAATATGAACGCGGCGAAATTTCCCCCGACCAAGACGGCTTTAGGGTCGCGGTCACTGATACCGGCCGCCGGATTTTCTCAGGGGATTTGGTCAATGAGGCGCTGTTTGAGGGTGAAATGTCCGTGTGGGGCATGGTCGAGGCGACCGCCAAAAAGCTGGGCGCTTTGAAACTGCCGGACATGGAAGCGATCTCCAACCATGTGGCCAACACCAGCAACACAGACGCCTACGGCGAGCCGCGCTTGGCCGCAGACCACCAACCGCGCGACCTGCCGTCGAACTTTGTGCGCTACCTGATGCCCAGCTATCTGCCGCTTTTGCAAAGATACGACGCGGATATCGAGAAATTCCCGATCTCCTTCGGATTTGCCATCCAAAGCCTGATGGAAGATAGCTGCGAAACGCTCGATCCCGCAACGGCGGCCCAGATCGTCATGGAATGCGCCGTGCCAATGGCCAGCCTTGACCCGGCCGAAGTCTTTTAGCCCTGTCCAAGCGCCACACCGCGATCGCGCGCCGCCGTGGCCGCCTCCAATGTGAGCGGCCCAAGACGCCCCATGAAGACCTCCAGAGCCGCCGCCGTGGTGCCGCCCGGCGATGTCACCTGCTGGCGCAAAACGCCCGGCTCCGTGTCACTGCCCTTGGCCAAAAGCCCGGCCCCGGCCACAGTTTGCAAAGCCAGCGTCTTGGATAGCTCCCGATCAAGCCCCAAATCTTCTGCGGCCTGCGCCAAACACTCGATAAAATGAAACACATAAGCAGGCCCCGAGCCTGATATGGCCGTGACCGCATCCATCAAACCCTCATCTGCAATCCAGCCGGTTTCGCCAGATGCGGCCAATAACGCCTCGACAGCGGCACGCGCCTGGGCGCTTACATGGGCATTGGCATAAGACACCATCATCCCCTGCCCAATGGCCGCAGGCGTGTTGGGCATGGTGCGAATGATCGCAGCCCCCGCCCCCAACCAACCGCTAAGCGAGGCCAGCGTGACCCCCGCTGCAATGGACACAAAAACCGCCCCCCCGAACCGCCCGTAGGGTGGTACAACCTCGCCCATCACCTGCGGCTTGACCGCCAAAAAGACGATATCGGGCACCACATCCCCCAATCCCTCGATAGACGCGGCCACATTCGCCCCGGTCTGGGCCGCACGGGCACGCAACGCCTCACTGGGCTCCACCACATGAAAATCCGTGTCACCGGCTTGGGCCACCCAACCAGACAACATGGCAAATCCCATATTGCCACATCCCACCAACAAAACCGTCTGGCCCATCACAGCCTCCCCCTTTTCATGTCAAACGAACCGCCCGCATGGCGTCATAAATCTCCAAAGCCGGACCCAAGATATCGGGCCGGTCCACCTCCGGGCGGGGGCTCACATCCGGCGGCGCAAAGCCGGTACTGTCCCAAATCCGCCCATACCAATGCGCGCCCCAAACACCGTCCGAGGGATGCGGACCAGAAGGCCAAGACAACATGGCCGGATCAAATGCAATCCCGATGGCACCACAAAGCTTGGCCAAATGACCGGCGGGGTCCGCCAAAATATCCGCCGCATCCACCACAATGGCATTTTGGGTGCTGGCAAACATCTCCATTTGCTGCGAAATTCCCAAATCCTGCAACGTTACCTGCGCCCGCTTGGCCCTGTAGCTGGCCAGAACACGCATGGGATCGCGGATCAAAAAGACGTTGGTGACATGGTCCATCCAGCCCCGCGGCATGCCCGAAATCATGTGCTGGAACATGTGTTTTTGGTAATAAACCGGGGTCGCAACAGGGCCCACAAGACCTGCGGCCACCGCCGCCGGATCACGCGCCCCGCGCAACACCTGCGCGCGCATGGGATGATCCAAACCGGTCATCTCCAGATATGCCGCATAAAAGGGCTCATCAATTACCGTGCAATCGCCGCGCTGCGAAAACGCGCGCATCAAGGCGGTTGAAAGATTGCGCGGCCCCGACCACATGGCGATGCGCACAGGCTCAGCCACGGGCAATCAGCTCTTTGTAAAGCGCCCGGATGCGCGCCGTAACCGGCCCTGCATCCCCTGCGCCCACCACACGACCGTCGATCTGCGAGACAGCGGTTTGCGCCCCGAACGTGCCGGTCAAAAACGCCTCATCCGCCCCGTATGTGTCCACAAGCGAAAAGTTGCGCTCAAAGACCGGGATACCGTCCGCCCGGCACAGATCTATGACCTTCTGGCGGGTGATCCCGTTCATGCAATAATCCCCGGTAGAGGTCCAAACCTCGCCCCGGCGCACAATGAAAAAGTTGCACGCATTGGTGGTATTCACAAACCCATGCACATCAAGCATCAGCGCCTCATCCGCACCCGCCTTTTCAGCGGCAATACAGGCCAATATACAATTGAGCTTGGAGTGGGAATTCAGCTTGGGGTCTTGGGTCATCGGCAATCCGCGCTGATGGGGCACGGTCGCCAACCGAATGGGCCGTTTGGCGCTTGGCTTGGAATGCTCGATGATGATCACGATAGTGGGCCCCGCCCGCGATAGGCTGGGGTGCTGAAATGGCCGCGTTTTCACACCGCGCGTCACCATCAGACGGGCATGGGCATCGGTTTGCATCCCGTTGGCCGCGCGGGTTTCCTCCAGAGCCTCGATCAGCGCCACAGGGGTCATGGCGATATCCAGATCAATCGCCTTGGCCGCCTCAAAAAGCCGCGCAATGTGCTCATCAAGAAACGCCCAACGCCCATCGTAAAGCCGCAAACCCTCCCAAACGCCGTCGCCCAGCATGAACCCGCTGTCATAGACCGACACCAACGCCTCGGCCTTTGGCACAATGCGCCCGTCCACATAGATCGAAATTTGCTCATTTCGCGCATCTTCCTGAGCCTGATGCGTAGTTACGGCGTCGTTCACGAGAGCTCTCCTGCCAATTGCCTCAAATCTTTAGCCAAAACGCGACCGGTGTGAAGCTCAATCCACCCCGCGTCTCATCTACTCTTCTAGAAAAGTAGAACAGTCCCAGCGCGCCTGCCACCTGCGCGCTTGCCTTGGCCGCCGAAATCCCGCACCAATCGGCCATGACAAATACCAACCTGACCCGTGCCATTGACGCCCGCCGCGACGACTTGGTGGCCCTGACCCAAGACCTGATCCGCATTGCCACCCTCAATCCACCGGGCGAGAATTACCGCGAAATTTGCCTCTATCTGGACAAACGCCTAAGCGCCTCGGGCTTCGACACCCAGCTCATTCGCGCCCATGACGCCATCGGCGACAGCAACAAACATCCCCGCTGGAACATTGTCGCGCGACACCAAGGCCCCCATCCGGGCGATTGCATCCACTTCAACTCCCACCATGATGTGGTGGAGGTGGGCAGCGGCTGGACCAAGGATCCGTTTGGCGGCCAAATTGAGGACGGCAAAATTTACGGCCGCGGAGCTTGCGACATGAAAGGCGGGCTGGCCGCCTCGATCATCGCCGCGGAAGCCTTCATCGCGACCTATCCGAACCATGCAGGTACAATTGAAATCTCTGCCACGGCGGACGAGGAATCCGGTGGTTTCGGCGGCGTGGCCTACCTCGCCGAAAAAGGCTTCTTCAATCCTGAACGCGTGCAACATGTGATCATCCCCGAGCCGCTCAACAAAAACCGCATCTGCCTTGGCCACAGAGGTGTCTATTGGGCGGAAATTGAAACCAAAGGCCGCATCGCTCACGGCTCAATGCCGTTTTTGGGCGATTGCGCCATCCGCCATATGGGCGCTGTGATCCGCGAAATGGAAGACACGCTCTTCCCGGCTTTGGCCGAAAAACGCACCGACATGCCCGTGGTCCCGGAAGGGGCCAAACAATCCACCCTCAACATCAACTCCCTGCATGGCGGCGAGGATGAACAAGCCGCCGACTATACCGGCCTGCCCTCCCCTTGCGTGCCCCATTCCGCCCGCATGATCATAGACCGGCGCTTCTTGATCGAAGAAAACCTCAGCGATGTAAAAACGGAAATCCGCGACCTTCTGGACCAACTGTCCCAAACCCGCCCCGACTTTTCCTATGAAATCCGCGACCTGCACGAAGTTGAACCCACAATGACCGCCCAAAACGCCCCGATTGTCACCGCCACCAGCCGCGCCATTACCCGCGTGATGGGCCTGACACCGGACTATGTGATCAGCCCCGGAACTTACGACCAAAAACATATCGACCGGATCGGGCGGCTCAAAAACTGCATCGCCTACGGCCCCGGCATCCTCGATCTGGCCCACCAACCGGACGAATATGTGGGCATTGACGATATGATCGACAGCGCAAAAGTCATGACCCTGACCCTGCAAGACCTGCTCAGCACCGATGACTAAGCCTTTCAATGTTCCACAAATATCCCCCAGCGGAGCGACCCCCACGCCCCCAAAGGGCGTGGACAAAGACGTGGCCCGCAAGGGCCTCATTTTAACACCCCCAAGGGGCCACTTGCACCGGCCCGCCGGGGTGATAACCTAAACCCAACGCATCTCAGGGAGACGACCATGAACCTTCTCAAACTCACTCTTGCAGCCTCGCTGCTGGGCACCGCCGCCTACGGCGCACAATCGGACGTGACTATCGGCATGCAGCTGGAGCCGCCCATGCTCGACCCGACAGGCGGCGCTGCTGCGGCCATCGATGAAGTGGTCTACGCCAATATCTTCGAGGGCCTGACACGCTTTGCCTCCGATGGCGCGATCATCCCCGGCCTCGCCTCGGAATGGGAAATCTCCGACGACGGGCTCAGCTACACATTCAAATTGCGCTCCGGCGTCACCTTCCATGACGGCGCCAGCTTTGAGGCCTCCGATGTGGTCTTCTCCTTTGACCGCGCCCGCGCCGAAGACAGCACCAACGCGCAAAAAGCGCTCTTTGCCGATATTGCCAGCGTCGAGGCTGTGGATGACCTGACCGTCAAGCTGACCCTGTCAAAACCCAACGGCAACATGCTCTTCAACCTGGCTTGGGGCGACGCGATCATCGTCGATCCGGCCTCGGTGGATGGCAATGCCACCACCCCCATTGGCACCGGCCCGTTCACCTTCACCAACTGGGCCAAAGGCGATAGCGTCACCATCACCAAAAACGCCAATTACTGGGGCGAGCCTGCCAAGCTGGACACCGCGACCTTCAAATTCATCTCCGATCCCACCGCCGCTTTTGCCGCGATGATGGCCGAGGATATCGACGCCTTCCCCGCCTTCCCGGCGCCTGAGAACCTGCCCCAATTCGACGCCGATCCGCGCTTTGAGGTGCTCATCGGCTCCACCGAGGGCGAAACCATCTTGTCCACCAACAACCAGATGCCGCCCTTTGACAATCCGCTGGTGCGCAAAGCCATGGCCCACGCCATTGACCGCCAAGCGATTATCGACGGGGCAATGTTTGGCTATGGCACGCCCATTGGCACCCATTTTGCACCGCATAATCCGGCCTATGTGGACCTGACGACTGACAGCGCCTTTGACCCGGAACTCTCCAAGAAACTGCTGGCGGAGGCAGGCTTCGCCGACGGGTTCACAACCACGCTCAAACTGCCACCGCCCTCTTATGCGCGGCGCGGCGGCGAGATCATCGCGGCACAGCTGCGCGAGGTGGGCATCCAGACCGAGATCAGCAATCTGGAATGGGCCCAATGGCTTGAGCAGGTCTTTAAAGGCAAGGATTTCGGCCTGACCATCGTCAGCCATACGGAGCCTATGGATATCGGCATTTACGCCCGCCCGGACTATTATTTCCAGTACCAGTCCGATGCGTTCAACGGCATCATGGACAAGCTCAACAACACCACCGATCCCGATATGCGCACACAGCTTATGCAGGATGCGCAAAAGCAGATCGCATCCGATAATGTGAACGGGTATTTGTTCCAGCTGGCCAAAACCGGCGTGTCAAACGCCAAACTCAAAGGCCTGTGGGCAAACTCGCCGACACAAGCCAATGACCTGACGGCGGTTTACTGGGAAGAGTAAGCAACGCGCCTTCCTCGGCTCACAGATGCAACACCGCGCGTCTGTGAGCGACACCTACGGCAACACAAAGGCGTTGAGGCTAGAGCGTTCCGCATTTAACCCGAAACCACCTAAAACTCACTGAAATCAAAGACTTAAACGCGTTAGGTGATGCCTTATCTCTCAAGTTAAAGGCAAAACGCTTTAAGACGCCCGAATGCCCGAAACGCACTCTTGGCGCGCACCAAGCCCCGGGCGCGGTATTACTACTGTGTCGATGGGACAGCAGCGCTGGCGTTGCCGGGCATGAACCGCTCATAATCAGGCATCGCCCCGCCCACAGCGGCCATGGCCGAGATCGGCTTTAGCTGCGAAACCTGCTCCAGATATTCCTGCATGATGGCGGCCGGGACATTGCCGCGAAGCTGTACCAAAATATCTTCCCCAGCCATCACGCTGACCGACCCAAAGCCCCCGCGGTCGCGCCTGACCGGCACCAATTCTCCGTTCAAATCCAACACCCGCTTGGGATCGGAATTGTTTTCGAGCGCCGCCAGATGATTGGCCGTCAAAATCTCCTTGGCCGCCCGCCCAAGCGCCTCGGGCAGACCGCTAATGGTGATCAGCATGCGCATATCCTCGCGGTAATAAAACGCGCCCGCAACGCCCATGCCGGCGCGATCAATAGACCCGTCCAGCAACATATCCAGCTCGCTTGCACCCGCACCCCTGCGGCTGGCAAAGCTGTTTTCAAACTTGGCAATCTCAGCCGCATCCATCGGCATATCTTCACGCATCCACCCCACCAAAGCAGGCGGCAGATCAGCCGGTGGGGCCACAGTGGCCGGTGTCGACAGCAACTCAGACAGCGATGGCAAACCGTTACCACCGGTGACCGATGCAATCGCCACCTCAATGACACCGGGCTCCTGCTCGCCGCGCAAACTGGCCTCAAGCGCAGATGTATCAAGCCCCAACATCGTCTTCACCCGGTACACGATCGGCGTGTTCCGCTCCAAATGCACCGTATAGGCGATGACCGCAAATGCGGCCACAATGCACGTGACATATCTGAAAAAAACCATGCAGGGGGGCCTCCTCAAGCGCGAAACTCGCCGCCAAATACGGCTGGAGTGTGTCCAACTCATGGCAATCTATGCCCCAAACATGTTAAAAAGACATTGGCGCTGGCCTTTTGAGCCAGTGTGCGGTAACGCCCGCCTCAACTTCCTCTTTCCCGTTACAGGCACGCTCCAATGGACCTTAGAAATATCGCGATCATCGCGCACGTTGATCATGGAAAAACAACCCTCGTCGATGAACTCCTGAAGCAATCCGGGCTCTACCGCGACAATGAAGCCGTGACCGAGCGGGCCATGGACAGCAATGACCTGGAACGCGAGCGTGGCATCACCATTCTGGCCAAAGCCACCTCCGTGGTCTGGAAAGATATCCGCATCAATATCGTCGACACACCCGGTCACGCGGATTTTGGCGGCGAGGTGGAACGCATCTTGTCCATGGTCGACGGCGTGGTTTTGCTGGTGGACGCCGCCGAAGGCCCGATGCCACAAACCAAATTCGTGACCTCCAAAGCGCTGGCCCGTGGCCTGCGCCCGATCGTGGTGCTCAACAAAGTCGATAAAAACGACGCTGAGCCGGACCGCGCGCTTGATGAATGCTTCGACCTGTTCGCCAATCTGGGCGCCGATAATGACCAACTCGATTTCCCCGCCATGTATGCCTCCGGGCGCTCGGGCTGGGCGGATATGGAATTGGACGGACCTCGCGAAAACCTCGATGCGCTGTTTGATTTGATCATCAAACATGTGCCCGCCCCCCAACAGATCGTGGCCCGCGACGCGCCGTTTCGCATGCTGGCAACCACACTTGGCGCCGATCCGTTCATTGGCCGCATTCTGACGGGCCGGGTCGAATCCGGTACGCTCAAAGCAGGCGAGCAAATCAAAGCCCTGAGCCGCGACGGCGAGCTGATCGAGAACTTCCGCGCCACAAAAATCCTCGCATTTCGCGGCCTTGGCCAACAGCCCATCGAGCAGGCCGAAGCCGGCGACATCGTGACCATTGCCGGCATGGCCAAAGCCACTGTGGCCGACACGCTTTGCGCCCCATCGGTGACCGAGGCTTTGCCAGCCCAGCCCATCGACCCGCCGACCATCTCGGTGACCTTTGGCATCAATGACAGCCCTCTGGCCGGACGCGACGGCAAAAAAGTCCAGTCCCGCGTGATCCGAGACCGACTGATGAAAGAGGCTGAAAGCAACGTCGCCATTCATATCGAGGACACGCCGGGGGGCGATGCCTTCATCGTCTCGGGCCGGGGCGAGCTGCAAATGGGCGTGCTGATCGAAAACATGCGCCGCGAAGGGTTCGAGCTGTCGATCTCCCGCCCGCAAGTGCTCTTCCAGGACATCGACGGCCAGAAAATGGAGCCGATCGAGGAAGCCACCATCGATGTGGATGACGAATACACAGGTGCGGTGGTCGAGAAATTGACCGGCGTGCGGCGCGGCGAGTTGGTAGAGATGAAACCGGCAGGCGCTGGCAAAACCCGCATCATCGCCCATGTGCCCTCGCGCGGCCTGATCGGCTATCACGGCGAGTTTTTGACCGATACGCGCGGCACAGGCGTGCTCAACCGCGTCTTTCACGACTGGGCCCCCCATAAGGGCGCCATTCCGGGCCGCCGTGCGGGCGTGCTGATCTCCATGGAAAACGGCACGTCGGTGTCCTATGCATTGTTCAATCTGGAAGATCGCGGACGGATGATGATTGGTGCCCAAGAGCCGGTCTATGTGGGCATGATCATCGGCGAGCACTCGCGCGAAAACGACCTCGAAGTGAACCCGCTCAAAGGCAAGAAATTGACCAATGTGCGCGCATCAGGCACCGACGAGGCCGTGCGCCTGACCACCCCGATCCGCTTGTCGCTCGAAGAGGCCATCGCCTATATCGACAATGATGAACTGGTGGAGGTGACACCCAACGCGATCCGCCTGCGCAAACGCCACCTCGATCCTAACGAGCGCAAAAAAGCCAGCCGCGCGGGGTAACCCCCCGGCGCGCCAGATACGGCTCATGAACCTGCGCGGTACGGCGCATGCCCAAGCCCGCTTGGGGGAAGTGAAGCGGTCGTTGAGACGAAACACGTAAAAAGCG
>CAKZTM010000044.1 GCA_937920555.1 uncultured Paracoccaceae bacterium
TGGCGACCCGTCCTCAAGTAGCCCACAGGGCGATAGGACACCTGGAATTGTCGCGGGATGGAGCAGCCCGGTAGCTCGTCAGGCTCATAACCTGAAGGTCGTAGGTTCAAATCCTACTCCCGCAACCAAACTCAAATCGAATGAAATGAGGCGTTTTGCTTTTAACTTTAAGCATAAGGCATCACCTAACGCGTTGAAATCTTTGATTTCAGAACGCTTTAGGTGTTTCCGGGTTTAAAGCGGAACGCTCTAGGCCGTACCGCGCGGCGGGCGGTCATTGTCCTTAGTAAATATCATACCGTCCAAAAGCTCCGCCAAATCCGGTCGGGCCGACGGGCCGTTCGAGATCGAGATCAGCAACAGGCTGCCATCGGGACGGATCACAAAAACACCGGGCTCTGCAAACCGCCGGTCCGTCTCCGAGGCCGATAATGGCTCGGTCACGTATAGCCCAAGCGCTGCCATCTGCGCCTCACTCAAATCGTAGCCCAGATCAAACCCCCAACCAAACTCGCTTTGATCCGCTTGTGCCTTCTCGACTGGATCGGCGGACATGACTGCGACGGCAAAACCGGCCTCTTGCCAAGCGTCGCGCATCTCATTGAGAATGTTGAGATATTTCTTGCATCGGGGGCAGTGCTTACCGCGATAAACAACCAGCAAAGTCCAATCGTCACGCGTGCCGCCGACCGTCAATTGGCCACCGCCCAGCTTGGGAACAGAAATCGGCTTGAGAAGGCTTCCGGCTACGGGCTTGGGCGTCGGCATATCAGGTCTCGCTTGTTGGCTACGGTTATGTATTCCACCTCAGCTTAAATTTCATGGACCTAGCCTTCAAGCACCTTGGCTGCGCCGACCCCCCCGTCACGTCGTCTTTTTATCATCAATAATGTTCATGGTCGCCGTGCCGCTATTGCCAAGCTCGACCGAGGCAAAAGGCCCGCCATGGCACATATTACCGGGGTCCGTGACATCCATCGGCCCATCCATCTGACCGAAAATCGTCGCCGCGAATTGCTCCGCATTGTCCTTAGGCCGGTATCCCAGATGACTGGCCTTGGAATTGTCCACAGGCGCACGGTCATTGTTGGAAACACCGTAAACCACGCTGAACCCGACATTTGGCGTGTCGATGGACCGGGTCACAAGCTGGATGAGATCATCATAAGACAACCAGGTTCCAACCGCGCGCGGGTTGCTCACTTGGGCCGCAGACAGGATACGCATGCACACGCTTTCCACGCCGCGCTTGTCCCAGTAAAGACTGGCAAGATCCTCGGCAAAACACTTGGCCAAACCGTAATAGGTGTCGGGGCGGTGCGGGGCATCGGTGCCGATAAACTCGGTCTTGGGATGCATGCCAACCGCGTGAATGGAGCTTGCGTAAACCACGCGGCGCACGCCGTTGAGATAGGCCGCCTCCCACACATTATAGGCGCCGATAATGTTGGCTTGAAGGATAGCATCAAACGACGCCTCATCCCCGATCGCGCCAAAATGAACAACCATATCAGCGCCTTGCAGAAGGTTTTTCATCTCATCAAGACTGGAAAGATCGGCCTTCACATAGGTCTCGCCTGCGTAAAGCGATCCGATCTCATCTGCCAAATCCGTAGAGACCAACTGATCCGCGAGCTTGCTCAATGGCTCCCGCAAGTAAGAGCCAAGACGACCCGCCGCGCCGGTTAAAACAAGTTTTTTCATGGTCCGACTTTCTGTATTTGAATTGAAAGATAGGGCAATTGGTACCCCATTACACATCTTCGCCTTTGGCAATTGCGGCCTGAACGGCGGCAATCTCACCGGCGCTTAACCCGTAATCGCTGGCCGCCGTCTGCGCGCAGATATACCCCCGCGCCAAATCCCGCTTCACAAGATCACGCTCGCGCGCCGCTGCATCCCCGTAGCCTGCACCACCGGGAAAGGCCATCATGACCCGACGACCGTGCGGGACAAACTGCTTGCCCTTGCCGCGCATGGGCGTGCCGTCATCTTGGGCGATGGTGGTCGGGGCGCCAGACGCGCCGCCACGACGGCCCCGCGCGGGGTGATCAACCCGGTCAAACAT
This sequence comes from uncultured Paracoccaceae bacterium, assembly GCA_937920555.1. GTDB lineage: Bacteria > Pseudomonadota > Alphaproteobacteria > Rhodobacterales > Rhodobacteraceae > CAKZTM01. The sequence continues at coordinate 2,069 of CAKZTM010000044.1, forward strand.
GGCCTGAATATCGAACTCGTGGCCATCGCGCGCGCCCACTTCCATAAATTGACCCAGTCCGCCCCGCTGTTTGCCCGCACCGCCGCTATCCGGGCGCAGCTCCTTGCGCCAAATGATCACCGGGCCCGCATGCTCGGTCGCCTCCACGGGCATGGTCATCACCCCTGATGGAAACGCCGTGGCACTCAGCCCGTCAAATTCAGGCCGCGCCCCGGACCCGCCGGAGTTGAAGGTCAACACCTCAGAGCGCACGGCATCATCGGGGGCAGGGGCATCGGTTCGCGGGCGCAAAGAGACTTGGAAATTGCACAAACATCCCGCACCCTCAGCGGGCACAAGATCAGGCAGGATTTTGTCGAGCGCGGCATAGACCGTGTCGGGCACGAAATGTCCGATAATGTGGCGCAGTGCGACGGGTGCCGGATGCACCGCATTCACGATGGAGTTCACCGGGGCCTCAATCTCGAACGGGGCCAAGGATGCCGCATTATTCGGAATTTCCGGCGCAATGGCACATTTGAGCGCATAACAGGCATAGGCTTTGGTGTAGACCAACGGGCAGTTGATCCCCTTTTTGTCCAAACCCGATGTGCCGGTGAAATCTGAGATGATGCGATCCGCTTCAATGGTCAGCTTGACCTTCAAGGTGATGGGCGCGGAAAATCCATCGATTGTCATTTCACCTGATGCGGTGTCGCGGGGCAGGGCCGCAATCCGCTCAAGCGTGGCACGGCGGGAGTTCTCCAAGATGAACCCGGCGATCCCCTCCAGATCACCCAGCCCGAACTCACCCATCATTTCGATCAGACGGCGGTGACCGATCTCATTGCATGTGGCCAGCGCATACATGTCACCGATCAACTGATCCGGCTCGCGCACATTGCCGCGCACAATCCGCACAAGGGTCTGATCCACCTCGCCCCTTTCGGCGAATTTCATGATCGGGATGTAAAGCCCTTCCTCATAAATGCTGGCAGCATCCGCGCCAAAGCCGCGCCCGCCAATATCGACAATATGCGCGGTGCAGGCGAAAAAACCGACCAATGCGCCCATGTGAAAAGACGGGGTGACCATGGTTATGTCGTGCAAATGACCCGTGCCCTCCCACGGATCATTGGTGATGTAGATGTCACCCTCGAAGATGTTTTGCCGCCCGATGCGCCGAATGAAATGCGCCACCGCATCGGCCATGGCGTTCACATGCCCCGGCGTGCCGGTGACGGCCTGAGCCAGCATTTGCCCGTGCAGATCATAAACACCGGCAGACAAATCTCCGGCTTCGCGCACGGAGGTGGAAAAGGCGGTCCGAACCAAGGCCTGGGCTTGCTCCTCCACCACCGAGATCAGCCGGTTCCACATGACCTGATAGGCGACATTCGAATGGGTTTGTGTCATCGGTTAGCCTTTCGGGGTCACATCAATACAGCCATCGCTCTGGCGCAGGGCGCGGCGGCTGGGCGGGACGATAATGGTGGTCTCATCTTCGGTAATGGCCGCGGGCCCGTCAACGGTGTGACCCGGCTCCATGGCGTGGCGCAAGACCACGTCCGCGTTGTATCTCTTGGCGGTGGCCGGATCGAATATCTGCCGGGAGGCGACAACATCAGCGGCGCCGCCGGGTTGAACCTCCGCCAAACGCTCCACCGTTTGGGGCGGCGTAGTGGCATTCACTGACCAGACCGTGATCTCGATATCCATACCGGCCACAGTCCGTCCAAACAGCTTGGCGTAATCGGCCTCGAAAAGCTCCGTGAACGTGGCCGCGTCCGGGGCCATGGCGTGCGCTTCGCTCAGCACAATCGGGATTTCCCAACCTTGCCCGCTATAGCGCATATAGACTTTGAACTCGGACCGTATCTCGGCGGAAGCATCGCAATTGCGCACAAAACCTGCCGCTTCCTGCTGCAATTCCGCCAGCAAAGCCTTGATCAACTCTGGGTCAAAATCCGACAATTTCATAAACACTGACCGGTTCGCTTCAAAGCTGAAAGGGGCCCGCAAAAACCCGATGGCCGAGCCGACACCGGCGCCGGGTGGTACCAAAAGACGCGCAACCCCCAGCTTTTCGCACAGCCGCGCCGCATGCAAAGGGGCGGCCCCGCCAAACGCGATCATCGTGTACTGGGACAAATCCTCACCATTTTCAACCGCATGAACACGCGCCGCATTGGCCATATTCTCATCGACAACTTCCGCCAAGCCAAAGGCCGACGTGATCACATCCATATCCAAATGCGTGCCAAGCTCAGCACTCAAAGCCGCGCCCGAGGCCGCCTCGTCCAGCGTAATGGTCCCGCCCGCGAAATCATCAGGATCAAGTCGCCCCAAAATCAAATCCGCATCGGTGACCGCAGGCTTGTTGCCGCCGCGCCCGTAACAGGCAGGCCCGGGCTCGGAGCCCGCACTTTCTGGCCCCACCCGAATTTGCTTCATGGCATCCACATGGGCCAAAGATCCGCCACCGGCTCCAATCTCCACCATGTCAATCACCGGGATAGAGATCGGCATGCCCGACCCTTTCTTGAACCGGTAGGTCCGGGCAACCTCAAAGACGCGGCTGGTCTTGGGGGTTTGATCCTTGATCAGGCAAATCTTGGCGGTGGTTCCGCCCATATCGAACGAAAGCACCTTATCCAAACCGTAACGGGCCGCGATATTGGCGGCAAAAACAGCACCGCCCGCAGGACCGGATTCGACCAACCTGACCGGGAACTCCGCTGCACTTTCCAGCGAAATAATACCGCCCCCCGAATGCATCAGGAATATGTCGCAGCCGACACCCTCATCGCGTAGCCGCCCGGCAAGACGACCCAGATAAGACTTCATCAAAGGCTTGATATAGGCGTTGGCCACAACTGTGTTGAACCGCTCATATTCGCGCATTTGCGGCGACACTTCGGACGACAGCGACACCATGACATCGGGCAGCCGATCGGCCAAAACCTCCCGCACCATCTGCTCATGACTGTCGTTCAAATAGGAATGCATCAAACCGACCGCGACGCTTTGGTAGCCTGCCTCAGCGATCTTATCCACAACCTGCTCGATGTCGCGCCGCTCCAGCGCGATCAGAACCGCACCGCGCGCATCGACCCGTTCGGTGACCGTGTAGCGCATTTGACGCGGCAAAAGCGGCTCGGGCAGGGTCAGGTTCAGATCATATTGCTCAAACCGGCTCTCGGTGCGCATTTCGATCACGTCACGAAATCCAGTGGTGGTGATAAAGGCGGTCTTGGCACCGCGCCGCTCGATCAATGCATTTGTGGCCAGCGTGGTGCCGTGAATGATCTGGCCGATCTCGCCCGGCGCAATGCCAGCCTTGGCGCATACCTGATGCAAACCATCGATAATCGCATTCTCAGGTGCCGCATAAGTGGTCAGAACCTTGGTGGAAAACCGCGCCTCGCCGCGTTCAAGAACAACATCGGTAAACGTGCCACCAATATCTACGCCAAGCCGAACCGAACCAACTGCCATCTGATCATCCTTATGGGGTGGCATATGTGTAGCCCGGTTGCGCCCATAAATTCCAATTATTACTTCTTATATTCACGAAAGATTTTCTTTATGATGCTGCCATGGCCGGTAGCAACGTCACCCTCAAACAATTTGAAGCCCTGATTTGGGTCGCCGATCTGGGCGGATTTGGCAAGGCCGCCGAACATCTCAACACGACCCAACCCAACATATCCGCGCGCATCGCCGGGTTAGAGACCGCATTGGGCGTCAGCCTGATGGACCGGGATAGAGGTGCCATCAAACTCACAAATATCGGCCGCGATGTTCTGGCCGCGGCCCGCACGGTCATGCGCGATACCGAAGCCGTTTTGGAAATCGCTGGCCGGCGCGACATCGTCCACGACAAGCTCCGCCTAGGCGTCACCGATCTGGTGGCCTATACTTGGCTGCGCCAGTATCTGCGCCAGCTCAAATCCCTCTACCCGAATGTGACCGTCGAGCTGACGGTGGATTTGTCGATTAATCTCGACAAGGAACTGGCCTCCAATGCGCTCGATCTGACCATCCAGAACGCGCCCTTTGCATCGGGGGTGACCGGCGTGGTGCCAATCGGATTTGAACCTTACGTTTGGTGCGCTGCACCCGCGCTCTGCCATGCTTTGCCCAAAACATGCACCCTGTCTGACATCGCGCCCTCCGCGATCTTGACCCATGCCCGCCACACACAGGCCCATTTCGAGATCTCCGAGCAGTTCAAAGCCGCCAAGCTGCGGCCCCGGATTGTGCCCTCCAACAGTCTGCTGTCGTGTTTGCATATGGCGATTGACGGTATGGGGATCGCGGCTATTCCAAGATCGATGGCCGATCACCACGGCGGCACCGGCGTGCTGACACTCCTGAATGTGGATTGGGTGCCCAGCCCGCTGGAGTTTTGCGCCCGTTATCACCGGGACCGGGCCGCGGGTTTCGTCGCAAAAGCGGCTGAACTCACCTCCGACGCCGCCTCGATTGTGAAGGTACAATCCAAGGATTGAGCTTGCACGCGGGACTTGGCAAGAGCAATCTGCAAGTCGCATTTTTTGGGAATCGGAACTTATCATGCAAGACGCCAGAAACTTTTATATCAATGGCCAATGGGTTGCCCCCCAAAACGGGCGCGACATGGCCGTCATTGATCCCTCCACAGAGGATGGCTTTGCCACCATTTCTTTGGGCGGTCAGCAGGATACGGATGCGGCGGTTGACGCGGCACGGGCGGCCTTTCCCGCGTGGCGCAAATCCTCCAAGGCCGAGCGGCTGGAACTGCTCGACAGCATTTTGGCGGTTTATACCAAACGCTCCGATGAAATGGGGGCCGCGATCAGTCAGGAAATGGGCGCGCCCATAGATATGGCCAAGGTGCAACAATCGGGCACCGGAAGCGCGCATATCAAAGCCTTCATTGAGGCCCTCAAAGGCTTCGAATTCGAGCGCGAGCTGCGCCCCAACACCCCCAATGACCGCATCATTTACGAGCCCATCGGGGTCTGCGCGCTGATCACACCTTGGAACTGGCCCATGAACCAGATTTCGCTCAAAGTCATACCCGCTTTGGCCACCGGGTGCACGATGGTGCTCAAACCGTCCGAGCAATCGCCGATGTCGGGCATTTTATTCAGCGAGATCATGCACGAAGCGGGCGTGCCTGCGGGCGTTTACAATATGCTCAACGGCGATGGCGCCGGTGTCGGCAGCCAGCTTTCGGCCCATAAGGATGTGGATATGGTCAGCTTCACAGGCTCAACACGGGCCGGGCGGGCCATCACGATTGCGGGCGCTGAGACGATTAAACGCGTCTCGCTCGAACTTGGGGGCAAAGGCGCCAATCTGATCTTTGCGGATGCGGATGATAAGGCGGTCAAAAACGGCATCGCGCGGTGTTTCAACAATACCGGCCAGTCGTGCAACGCGCCCACCCGGATGCTGGTCGAGCGGTCTCGCTACGCGCAGGCGGTCGAGCAGGCGAAAGACGCCGCCGAGGCGATTTCGGTCAACGCCGCCTCCGTGGAGGGTCGCCATATCGGCCCGCTGGTCTCGGAACTGCAATTCAACAAAGTGCAGGATTTAATTCAGGCCGGCATTGATGAAGGGGCCAGACTGGTCACCGGCGGTATTGGCCGGCCAGAGGGCCTAAATCGCGGGTATTTTGTGCGCCCAACGGTGTTTGCCGATTGCAACAACACCATGACGATCATGCGCGAAGAGATTTTCGGGCCCGTGATCTCGATGATGCCGTTTGACAGCGAAGAAGAAGCCATCGAGATCGCAAATGATACGGATTACGGCCTGACCAACTACATCCAGACCACGGACGGGGCGCGGGCAAAACGGGTCGCGCGCGAGGTACGCTCTGGCATGGTCGATATCAATGGACAGGCCCGCAGCGCCGGGTCCCCATTTGGCGGTATGAAACAATCAGGCAATGGCCGTGAAGGCGGCGTCTGGGGCTTGGAAGAATTCTTGGAAGTTCGCGCCATTGGCGGCTGGCCTGCGCAATAGAACCGGCTTGTCCACTTAGCGCGCGGATGCCTCAAATGCGTCCGCGCGACCATCATCGTCCCGCTACATGGTTTGTTTGACAATCTCTTCGATAAGAACGGCGGCCACGGTGTCGCCCAAAAGCCGATGTGCAACGCCTTGCAACTCGCCGCGCAGATCGCTCATCGAGCGCCCGGTGGTAAAGGCACCATCAAAGCCGCCGGAATTTGCGTGATCAAACAGAACCTGCAAAAACCCATCACGAAGCTTTGGTGATCTGGCCAAAACAAGATCGGACTGACCCAGCTGAACTTCAAGCGACAAAGACAGCACAACCAATGACCGCACCCGGTCACTCTTGATCACCGGCACCACAAACTGCCGTGGGAGCTTGACGTAGTCCCACTCCTCATCGGGATCGAATTCCGTCACCTGCTGCTCAGGCGGGGCCATATCGGGGTTATTTTCCGGGCAATCGTCACCTTCGCAAGCCACCGTTTCAGTGACTTCCGGGGCAGGGGCCAGAAATACTCCGGCACCAACGCCGATACCAAGCCCCAGAACGGCTAAAATGATAGGTAAAAGTTTTTTCATTTTCGATCTATCTCAATAGGGAAGAATTGTGTCTGCCAATTGCTGACCATAGCGCGGCTGTTGCATGTCCGAGACCTGACCCCGCCCGCCATAAGAAATACGTGCACCCGCGATCTTGTCGTAGGTGATCTCGTTTTTGCGTGAAATATCTTCGGGCCGCACAATTCCGGCCACTTGCAAATCCCGCAGCTCGAAATTGACCCGAACCTCCTGATTGCCTTTGACCACCATATGCCCGTTTGGCAAAATATCGACGACCGTGGCCGCCACGCGCAGCTCAATCTCCTCATTGCGTGAAATCGACCCGTTGCCGGATGCCGATGAGGACGAAGATACGCCCACAGCACTGTTGAGATTGGCGTCACCGGGCAGCACATTGTTCAACACCTGCGGGATGCCCAGAAAATTGGGAATGGACAGATCATCCGATCCGCTGCGCCCGCGGTTCGATGAGTTGCTGATGCTCGCCTGATCGCTGATCTCAATCACGACCGTTAAAATATCGCCCAGACTTTGCGCCCGCCGGTCGCCAAAGAGCGAACTGGGGCCAGAATTCCAAAGCGAGCCTTCTGCGTATTTGGTCGCTGTGGGGCGGGGACTGCGCCCAACGACGTCCGAATGCCTGCGATCAACACCGGTCAGATATTCCTGATTGTGGCCGATGGGGGTGAAAGACGGCTCCTGACCCAAATCGCCCAATCGGCCCGTGCAGGCGCCAAGTAGACCCAACACACAAATCGCGGATGCAAATTTAACTCTCATTTCAGTTTTGAACCTCAACGCTTGTGGGGCTTGTCACCACTCCAGTTACAATCAATCGGCTGTCAGAATTCATCACCTGAACACGCTGACCCAAAGCGGCACGGCCAAGAGAACGCCCGTCTGCGGTAATCTTCAAAGCGCCATGCTCAAACAGAAGCTGCACCAGTTGATTGCGCTCAATGACCGTGATGGGCCCCAAATCGCCAATCATCACCGGCCGTCCCGGATACAGGGTCTTGCGGGTCTCCAAACCTACCGCATCCTCAACGCGCTCAAATGCGCCTGATACGCTGCCCGGCGCGATCACCAAATCGTCGGCTGTGACGATGGTGTTGATCTTCACTGGCCGCGCTGATTGCACGGACTGGGCTGCGGATTGCACAGCCGTGCAGCCCAGCGACACCACAATCAAAGCGAGAAAGATGCGGAAACGGTTCATCGGATTTGCGTCGTTGCGCCAAGCATTTGGTCGGCGGCTGTGATCACCTTGGCGTTCAATTCATAGCCGCGCTGCGCTGCAATCAGCTCGGTAATCTCGCGCACCGGATCAACGCTGCTCTCTTCGAGATACCCCTGACGGAACGTCCCGCGACCATCCACGCCGGGCTCCCCAACAAGCGGATTTCCAGAAGCTGCGGTCTCTAGATACATGTTGCTGCCGATCGCCTCCAAACCCTTGTCATTTGAAAATGTCGACAGCGAGAACTGACCGAGAAGCTGCGGATCAGGGCTCTCAAGGAATGTGGCATAAACCTCGCCCTGGGCATTGATCGTCACGCTGCGGGCGTCATCGGGCACGGTGATGCCCGGCACAATCGAGTACCCCTCCGAGGTCACGATCTCCCCGTCACCGGTCATCTTCAAGGCGCCGTCACGGGTGTAGGCTTGCCCGCCGGATGGAAGCTCAACCTCCAAATAACCGCCGCCCTCGATGGCCACATCCAACTGGCCGCCGGTTGCGCGGATCGAGCCTTGTTCCACATCCATGGAAATCGCCGAGGGGCGAACGCCCAAACCAAGCTGAACACCCGCCGGTAGAACCGTACCATCAGAGGCGTTTACCGTGCCGGGGCTGCGCACCTGTTGGTAATGCAAATCTGCAAACTCAGCGCGCCGCGCGTTGTAAGCCGTGGTCGACATATTCGCGAGGTTGTTTGAGATCACCTCAACCCGCATTTGCTGGGCATCCATACCGGTTGCCGCGATTTTAAGTGCCTGCATGCTTCACCTGTTTTTCGTGTTAACCTTTAGCTCCCAGCGTGCGAATGACGCTGCGAATTCTCTCATCTTCTTTGTCCATGAACTTCCTGCTGCTCTCATAGGCGCGCTGAACTTCAATCAGCCGCGCGATCTGGATCACAGGATCAACGTTCGATCCCTCAATATAGCCTTGAATGACGGACGGGGCGTCCACCTGATCGGCGCCGGCATCGGATTTGAAAAACACACCGTCCTCGCGGACCAGCTCGGATGCATCAGCCGGGGCCACAACACCAATTTGGGATATCGGACCCTCGCGGGTGCTAATCGTGCCATCAGATGCGATCGACAGGCCGGGCTGATCGGGGGGAATGAATATCGGTGCGCCGCCACTGTCCAAAACCCGGTAGCCGTCAAATGTGACCAGCTCGTTTTCGGCATTTGGTGTGAAAGCGCCGTTGCGGGTCAGGCGCACGCCATTTGGTGTCTCCACCTGGAAAAAGCCGTCGCCCTGAATGGCTACATCAAAGGTGCCACCGGTTTTCGACAAAACTCCGTCCAACTCGCTTGTGTAGCGGACGCGGGCGTCGGTCATTGAGATCGAACCGCCCTCGCTATGGGTCGCTTGAACCATTTCAGCAAAAACCACACCTTCGGCGCGGTATCCTGTGGTAGAGGAATTGGCTATGTTATTCGCCGTTACCTGAAGTTCCTTCAGGAGACCCGATTGCCGGGTCAGTGCTATGTAACTGGGGCTATCCAAGAGATTCTCTCCGTGCTGACGAATGCGCCGTTAATCGGTATTCTTCCGATCATGCTGATGTGTTCAATTTGACCAATCGTAGTTAACAGGCGGTCAACCAAGCTTTGGTTCGAGGCTGAAACTTGTGTCGAATTTTAGCTACTTTCCTGTAAATCCCGGTTATCGGCGCTCAATCGAGGTGATGATTTGCGCATTGTAAAAGGCCACAAGCGTTTGACCGACAAAGCCAACGGTCAACCAAAAGACCACGAAAATGGCGCCAAGTTTGGGAACAAATGTCAGTGTCATCTCCTGCACCGACGTCAACGCCTGAAATAGTCCGATGACAGTGCCGACCACGAGCGACACAAGCAAAATGGGCAAAGAAACGATGAAGGCGGTCCAAAGGGCCGCCCGCAAAACGTCGATAATCTGCGCCTCTGTCATTAGACCGGCATCCGCAAAATTTCCTGATAAGCCTCTACAACTTTGTCGCGCACCGTGACGGCAGTCTCGATGGCCATTTCAGTTTGCGCCAATGCCGTCACAACGGAATGCGCATCCGCATTTCCTGACAGGCCCGCCTCGGCGGTCTTTTCTCCGGCTTGGAGCGTGCTGATCAGATCACCGGCGATCTGGGCAAAACTTGGCCCATCGTCTTTAGGTGCTGTGGCACCTGCAACCGGCTTGATCGCAGTGGCAAGGTTTTGGTAGTTCTGGGACGCAAGGGTGCTGGAAATATCCATGGTGGTTGGTCTTCCTTATCGACGTAAGAGTTCAAGCAGCGAAGTCGCCATTTGGCGGGACTGATCAAACATTTTCAGGTTGGCTTCATAAGATCGCTGCGCCTCGCGCGCGTCGGCAATCTCGATAATTGAATTGACGTTTGACCCCTCCAGATACCCCTCGCTGTCGGCCATGGGATGGGTCGGGTTGTAGCTGCGTTTCAACTCGCCACTATCAAGAGACATCCGCCCGGTCTTCACCAGGCTCATCCCGATATCACGATCGAACACCTGCTCGAACGGTACGATCTTGCGCCGGTACCCCGGAGTGTCAGAATTGGCAATGTTCTCGGTGGATATGCGAACACGGGCCGCGTGGGCCTGCATGCCGCTGGCCGACACGGCCATTGATTTTGCGAAATCACTCATTTTTCAGTCCTGTGTGCATTGTTATCGCCGCCCGAGGCTGGCCTTTAGGATCGCCATAGATTTTTGGTAAACACCAATGGCAAGCTCGTGCTGGTGCCTGATATCGGCACTGCGAACCATCTGATCTTCGATTGAAACATTGTTGCCGTTTGGCGATTGCGCACCCAAAGTCGAGGTCATGACGATCTCGGCGCTTCGTGTGTTTGGGGCCGTCATAGTATGGCCGGGGCGGCTGGCCCGCATCGCAAAATGCGTCTCAACCTTAGGCGAAAACGCCTTGAGGTCTTTGGCCTTATAGCCCGGAGTGTCCGCGTTGGCGATATTTCCGGAAATCAAACCCTGCCTCTTATAGGCATGGTTCGCCAGATCGCCCGCGAGGGACATTATTTTGAGCGGTGTCGTCATCGGGGTTTCTCCCACGGTTTGTCTTCGAACGAATATTTAACCGTTCTTGGTTGATAATTCGTGACCACAAAACAATGGGTTTGATTAAAATTGCAGACAAACTTTGACCGACTGAGCGACGATCTTGCGACGCTGAATGTATCGACCCGCACGGGTCATGTCTCTGGCGTGTTGGCCGGGGCCATCCAGATCAAAGGGCTCGCACCCAGCGCGCGGGTCGGGGATCTGGTGCGCTTGGAGGGGCCGACAAAGACCGAACATCTGGCCGAGGTGGTGGCCATCACCGCTGAGACCGCGATTGTCTCCCCGTTTGAAAGCGACACCTCGCCTGCGATCGGTGCGCCTGCGCGTTTGGCCCGCGATATCGATCTGCGCCCGAACCGGGATTGGATCGGCCGGATTTTGGATGCCTTTGGTCGGCCTTTGGATGGAAAAAAACTGACCATGGGGGCCACCTCTGCGGCCCTGCGCCGCGCGCCCCCCGCCGCCAGCAATCGCCGCCAGCTCAGCTACCGGCTCAGCACAAAACTTGCGGTCATGGACACACTTTTGCCATTGGCCAAAGGTCAGCGGATCGGAGTTTTTGCAGGAAGCGGCGTTGGTAAAACATCGCTGCTTGCGCAATTGGCCAAGCATATTGAGGCAGATTGCATCGTGATTTGTCTGGTCGGGGAGCGGGGAAGGGAGCTCAACGAGTTTATAGAGACCGGCCTCGGCCCCGAGGGCATGGCGCGCTCCGTTGTTGTGGCCGCCACGTCTGATCAATCCTCGCTGGTGAAACGCCGGGCGGCTTGGACCGCGACCGCGATTGCTGAACATTTCAGAGATGAAGGCCAGCATGTGCTCCTGATTGTGGATTCGATTACCCGCTTTGCCGAGGCGCACCGCGAAGTCGCCTTGACCGCCGGCGAAACCCCGTCCCTTCGTGCGTTCCCGCCCTCCACCAGCAATATGATCGCCTCGCTCACTGAACGGGCTGGCACCGGCGCGGGCAGTCAGGGTGACATTACCGCCATTTACAGCGTGCTGGTGGCCGGTGCGGACATGGATGAACCGGTTGCCGACATGACCCGCGGTTTGTTGGACGGCCATATCATTCTGGATCGCTCCATCGCTGAGCGGGGCCGTTTTCCGGCCATTGATGTCCGGCGCAGTGTGTCGCGGTCGCTTCCTCAAATTGCCAATGAGGCGGAAAATGCGCTGATCGCCCGCGCCCGCAAAATCATCAATTCTTATGAGACCGCCGAGCCACTGATCCAAACCGGTCTTTATACTGCCGGCAGTGATCCTGCGATTGACGAGGCGATCCGCCTTTGGCCTCGTTTGGACGCCTTCATTCAAACTCATGGATTGCCGGATAATAGTGCCAGCTTTGTAGAACTCGCATCGTTATTTGAACCGGGCTAAAAACAGACGGGCGAGGTCTCCTGCGGTTCGCACCCAGATGCGCCGCCGCCCTGAGGCAGTTGGGCCTGGTTACAGCTGAGATAGCAACAAATTCGTCGTGCCCAGGGATCCCAGACCGGAGTTTTGCAGCAATGACAGCGCTGAATACCCCGGCGTTGACGATACCGGCCCACCACCTAGTTGGCTGCGCACCATAAAGTCATTGAGCAGCTTATCGACATTCTCAGGGTCTTGAAAAATCGTTATGGAATCGTCGCCAAACAAAGCCCGCGACTTTTCCTGAAATATCTCAAGTTGGCGATCCACGTCCAAAGCGCCCACAGATGTCGGCAGCCCAAAGGCGGTTTCAAACACACTGCGCAAAGGCGTGTTGCCCATAATCTGAAACCACGCCGTGTCCTTTGCAATTCCGTCCTGAGCGACATCATTAATCTCTCGCTTGAAATTCAAGGCCAGCCGGATCGAATTGTCCACATCGCCAACGGCCGTCTCAAATTTCTGAGTTTGATATGCATTGACTATTTTGTCAGCAAAGTCCGATTGAAGGATATTGGCACCAAGAATATTTCCATATCCAAACGCCTCCGCTAAATCTTTGTAGCGTGCGTCGACCAAACGGTTTGCAAATGCGCCCGGTTCTTCGGTGCCTTCTGCCAGCACCTTGTTTATGAAGAATTTCTTCGATTGATCTTCCTGCAAGCCAAAAGCGCCAAGGGCCACTTTCAATAAAAGATAATCTTCCGTCAGATCATCCGCCGTGGCCGCCTTATGGATGTTCTCTTTAAAATACGCGATCTCACGGGCGATGTCGGGGCTCTCATTGAACACCGCTTGCTGGGCCTCCTGGGTCCGCTCAATGAACCGCAAACCCGCCAGACCGCCAAGAGGAACCAGAGGCTGAAAGGTCATGATGCCGCCACCGCCAATAGTCTTTCCTCGCGGGCCAACAAGGCACGAAGGCTTTTGAGGGCCTGATAAAACTGCTTGAGGCCCACGCTACGGGTCGCATTGTCCAGATGGCTTTTACTGTCGGGATCGGTAAAGACCTGACTAAGCTGCTCAATACCCCGCAAAATCTGAAAGGAAGCCTCCGAGGGATCAGCTTCCCCGGCCAAAACAAGCTGGGTGATATAACAGACCCGCTTAACCGGCGTTTTGGCATCTTCGGGATGGATCGCGTCGCGCAGGCGCAATACGTTCACGTCCTCACTCACAACGACGATATTCGATCGCTTCTCACCGTTTTGAAGCACCACGCCGTTGATCATGAAGCGCTCTTTGGGGCGCAATTTTAAGACAAGTCCAGCCATGTCAGTTCCTAACCTTTTCCCAGTCCGCGCATAATCGTCTTATTGAGGTCTATGAGGGTCTGAATATCGCCCTCACCGCTTAAAACCTGCGCCGAATGCCGCATGACAAATTGAGCCAGAGAAAAGATATTGGCGCGCAATTCAACGGGCAGCTCATTTTCATCCAGGCTTACGTCGCGGGCCAGAATGTTCCACAAACGACGGTTTTGATGCACCGCGTCCGCAAGATCAGCGAATTGCGGATTTTGATTGCGGGTATAAGCGGTCAAGGCACCGGTCACTCTGGTGAAAGCCTGATATTCGATGCTCCGCTCAGACCGAACAACTGTATCAGAGGCGCCATATGGGTTTTGACTTAGAGCTGTATTTTGCATTTATCTCACTTATAGCAGCAGTCGATGATCCAGTTGCGAGGGTCCGCGATCACGCAATGAGCGCAGGCCCCTACAAGCCATCTGTGAATTTAAGTGGATCCGACAGGCAAGGCCCAACCAATCCGTTGAAGCCTATATTGCCGTAAAACTGCATAATACGAGGTTAAGCAGAGCCATTTGCACGACCTCATAAGGCGAAAAAGCCGGGACTATATTAGTCAAATTTTAGGTTAAACCTCATGCCCGCTTCTCGATTTTCCCGGCAGGTGCGGTGACGTTCGTAACGTCGCCGTTGCTGCTGTAAGTGTTGAGCTGCGTGGTCGCGCGGCGGATCATCTCGATCTGTTCGCGGGCCGCTTTGGTGCCTTCGATGGCGGCGCCAAGAAGGCGGACATTTTTCGCCGCGATGGCACGAACTTCCGTGAGCGCGGCTTGGGTCTCGTCGGATGCAATCTCCGGATCGGCCTCGTAACTCGATATAATTTCGTCGATCACCGTCGAGGTGGCGGCCAGACTTGTGATCTCTCCGCTGCGCAGGGCGTCACGATCTTGCAGCAGAAGTTCTTTAAGGCGTTCAATGCGTTGGGGCATGGGGGCTCTATTTCTTTGTTTGATTTTCGATGATGGATTTATAGACCAAATCAGCAATTCCGATGCCGCCCGAACGCGAAAGCGCCTGCGCATACGCATCATTGAGCATGGACGAAAAAGCCTCCTCGCCGGGGCCACCGCCAAAACTTTCACTGGTTTTGTTAACGCCGCTATATTTGAGCATCTCGGACAGAAAACTGGCCTCGAACTCTTCGGCAATTTTGCGCTGGGGATCGGGTGGTGCTGGGGCGACCGCAGCACCCAGTGGCGGGTTTTTCCCGGATATTTCCATAAAATTCTCCGTTTTTTGTTTGGTCCATTGGCCTGTCTTCACACATTACGGTAAAAATTTCGTAACGGATTTTGGCCCATAAGGTACGTGCACTAATTCTGGATGACGCATGATACCGATTGATCGAACCGATAGCGCCTTACCAATTCTGCCGGGCAGCAAAGCTCAACCTGCGAAGGCAAAGACCGATGAGAAGTCTCAATCCTTTTCGCAGGAGCTTGCGCATACGAAAAAGCAGCCTAACAAAGAAGGTGGTTCGGCCAGCAAGAGCGAACCGGAAAATTTGACCCAAGAGGATACGCCTCCCGCCCCGGTGGTGTCCCGGTCCCATCTGTCGCAACTTGAATGGACGCAGGCAGAACCTCCCGCGTCCGCTCTTATTGAGCAGACGGCTGATATAGAGCCGCAAGCGGACGTGACGCCCGAACCGGATCGGACTGTTCCTGCCCTTGACGCGCAGATCATGACGCCCGCGGTGGTGACTTCCCCGCAAGTGGCAGCGCCTGTTAGCGCCGAAACGGGTGAGGGCCCCGCGGTTGTGATACCCCCGAAAGACATGGCCCAAGACGCGCCTCAGACAGTGCTGGATGACGAATTGTCACCTAGCGCGCCGCGCACAGTTGCGGTGGACACTACCGTCGTGCCGGACACGCCAAAGCCCGCACGCGCCGACGTGAGTGATGCCCCCAACGCGACCGAAAGCCCAAAGATGGCTGACGTCCCGGTTGTCAAAGAGAGCCGGTTGAGCCCGATTGCGCCCAGCGATCCTGTGACGCAGCAAGCTCAACTGCCCGCTGATAAAGCCGTAAAAGAGGTCCGCGCCGATGTAGCGCCAGTGGCCGCGTCCCCCATTCTTGCGCGTCAACAGTCGAAACTGGCCCCCGAAAATGAAGATATGAAGTTGAAAATCGGGACGGACAAAGCCGATATTGCCCCCAAAGCGGAACGGCCTGACAGGGAGCTGCCCATGGCTGCGGACCCTCCGCGTCAAGCCCCGGGTCCGTCGGCCCCGGTTCACCGGGTGGCGCCCAGCGTCGATCCAGTGGCCGTGGCCGCAGCCACCACTCCTGATATTTCCATGGACGCCAGTGCCGATCTGGTGATCGAAGAATTTGAGATGACCCGCGCTTCCGACACGGCACTTTTGCGCGACCGCCCCAGCCTTGCGGCCCTTGGGGTGCAGACCAAAGCCGAGATGGGACCAGCCGCGGCGCGACAGGTGTTTGCTCAGATGTCGGCTGCATTGAACCAGCTTGACGACGGCATGCTTGAAATCAAACTCAACCCGGTCGAGCTGGGGCGCATCATCATCCAAATCGCTGAGGGCGGTTTTGGGCAATCGGCCAATATCTTGGCGGAAAAGCCGGAGGTACTTGAACTCCTGCGCCGCAACGAAAACCTGCTTGCGTCCGAATTTGCAGATGCGGGCTTTGACGATCTGAACTTTAGTTTCTCGCAACAAGATCAAGATCAAGACGACGATGCGGCACCGTTTGCCAGTGAAACCCTGCTGACGACCGCCGCGGCACAATCGACATTTATTGACCAACCGCTCGACCGGTCGCGGGCCGATCTGGATATTAGACTTTAGCAACAGGAGCACGACAATGGATGTCGCAGCAACGCCCACCGCCACCCCGACCACCACACCAACAAACGCGGTGGTGGAAACCAAAGAAGAGACCAGCTCGTCGGCGCTTGCCTCCGATTTTGAGACATTCCTTCGGCTCCTGACCACTCAATTGGAAAATCAGGACCCGTCAAAACCGCTGGATTCCACGGAGTTTGTGGCTCAACTCGCCAGCTTTTCAGCCGTGGAGCAACAGATCAATACCAATACCAAACTGGATCAGCTTATCTCGCAGGTGAATGGCACCATGACCTCGGATCTGTCCAAATGGATCGGTGCGGATGTTAAATCCAATGCGGCTGTGGCCTTCACGGGTGCGCCTGTGGACGTGTTCTATTCCATTCCCCAATCGGCCAATCTCGCACAGCTTGTGGTGCGTAACGGCACGGGCGCGGAAGTGGACCGCCGCGCGGTTGATATTACCTCGACCGAGATAAGATGGGACGGGCTCGATACTTCGTTCAACCCGCTGCCCGACGGAACCTATACTTTTGAGCTGGAGGCGTTTGAAAACGCCACATCTCTGGGCAGCCAACCGGCCCAAACATTTTCCGCCGTGAAAGAAACCCGTCTGAACGATGGCGCCATTGAACTGGTCTTTGGTGATGGCAGTAAAATTCTGGCCGGCGATGTCACAGCGGTGCGGGGCGGTTAAAACCGCAACCCCTCTGGTCTAACGGGGGTTAGGCCTGGCCTTGAGACGCACAATCGCCTCACGCGCCAATTCCTCACGCTTGTCCAACTCTGTGGCGTGCTGGGTTTGCACCCGCTCGGCCAACCTGTCCAGACCAGACACCCGGGTGTAGCTGGCGCGGGTCACAGCAAGAGCCGCTGCGACCTCCTCTTGCCAATGCTGGATTTCCGCATCAAGTGACGGCATCGCCGCCTCGGTCGAATTCCCCCACATGGTCTGAGCGACAAAAAGAGCGGGATCACCATCATCTGGATCAATGGCGCGACCGCGACGCTTCAACAGATCTTCGCGCTTTTGCAACGCCAATTCCAGCTTGCGCTTGGCCTGCTTCAAACGGCCTGTGTTTTGCTCATGCAACAACTCCGCCACACCTGTCAGCCGCCCGATGGAGCCCTTGTCCATCATAGGCCGCTCTCGCGCGCGTCCTTGCGGATCTTCTCGGCAAAGTTGATCGCCGCGGCCACCGCACGGTAGTGTTTGGGCTCAACTTCCTGACCGATCTCAACAGTCCCGAAAATCGCGCGCGCCGTCGGCGGATCGCTGTGAATGGGCACCCCACTTTCGGCTGCAACCTCGCGAATGCGGCGCGCGACCTCATCGGTTCCCTTGGCCACACATTGCGGCGCTGTGCCCGGTGCGCGCGACCACTTCAACGCCACCGCATAATGGGTCGGATTGACGATGATCACATCCGCCGTTGGCACGTCTTGCATCATCCGGTTATTGGCAATCTCGTAGCCGCGCTGCCGGCGCTGCTGCTTGGTATGCGGATCACCCTCAGAGCTCTTTTGCTCGTCGCGCAAATCCTGAAACGACATGCGAAGTTTGCGCGCGTGATCGAAGCGTTGCCACAGCAAATCAACCAAACCAATGGCTGAAAATATGACGCAACTGGCCGCTGTGATACTGATCAGGGTCTCCCCAAGCAACGCATAGACACTGGCGGCAGTCCCGCGCACAGAGCCGATCAACTCGTCATTCTTGCTGATCATGAAATAGATCAAAACCGCCGAGATTGTGACCATTTTGATCGTGCCTTTGACGAACTGAACCAGACCGGTGGGGCCAAATTTCTGCTTTGCATTTCCCAACGGATCAAGCCGGTTCAGTTTGGGCATGATCTTTTCCAAGGATACCGCAAAGGCCTGCTGCGCGAGCAATGACGCAAGTGCGATCCCAAAGGGCAGCAGAAAGACCGGCAGGAACGGCACCAGGGCTGCGTTGAGCCAGCTAAAGCCAACCTCGATCCCGCCCGGCCCCAGCAAGACCCCTGTGAACTCATGGGCGCGGTCCAAAAGCGCCGATAGCACGGTTGCCGATGCCAGCGACAATTCAGCTCCGCCCAATGACAGCGCCAGCAACAATCCGATCATGCCAGCGGCGGCCGCCACATCCATAGATCGCGGTATGTCACCCTTTTTTCGGGCCTCTTCAAGTTTTTGCGGGGTGGGGTCGTGGACCTTTTCACCCTGATCCGCATCATCCGCCATCAAGGCAGACCAAATGGCTGAGACAGCGCGTGATCAAGATGCCCGTGCCACGCCGAGAGCATGGCCGGTGTGGCCAGCATCAGCATCAAGATACTGCCTGCCACAATCGCTGGCGCACCAATGAACACCACCATCAACTGCGGCATAGCCCGGTTGATAAACCCCAGCATCAGATTATACGCGAAAGAGGCCACAACAAACGGCGCGGCAAGAGTAAACGCGATAACCGCCACATTGCTGGCCTTGGCCACACCCCAAGTCGCAATGTCCGCGCCCGACGGAACCTGCCCGGCAGGTAGCGTTTGGTAGGACAAGACAACCGCATGGACCGCCTTCACATGCAGCCCCAGCGACAGCGCCAGAACCAGCCCCGCCATCACCAGAATGTTGCCGATCGCAGGCATCGGGTCCGGCGTCGCACCGGCCCCCATCATTTGCGTGAGCGAGGCAGATTGCGACGCGATGGAACCTGCAAACTGCAACCCGATCAACACCAACCGCACCGACAAACCAATGACCAGACCGACGATTGTCTCGGACATGATCAACGGCAACGCGGCAAACATATCCACACGCGCAATGCTGGGATCAAGCGGGATCATCGGCCAGATTATGGTGGTAAAAGCCACTGCGATGGCCAGCTTGATACGCACCGGGATGGTCTGCTCGCCAAAACCCGGCAGCAGGGACACCATCGCACTCACGCGGGCAAAAACCAAAACCAGCCCCAAAATCATCGGCTGGGTGACGTCCAGAACTTGCGCCAAACTCTCAAACAGCGTCATGCGGTGCCCAGTAATGCCGGTTGCGCGTCGGGGCCGATCTCATCAAAAGACAAAACCGGATTGCGAATGCCCTTGGCGCGCAACACCGTTTGTAAGAACCTGCGCCGCTTCGCGGAGGTTATGAGTGCGGGAAATCTGCCCTCCTTGGCCGCATTTGCCAGCCGCTCCGCCACCGATTTGGCCAACCGGTTGAACTCGTCGGGCGGGAGCGCCACATCCGTCACCCCATTATCCGCCTGAATTTGGTACTCGTTGAACAATTCCTCCCATGCGGGTTTCAACTGAACAAGCGGCAGGGCGCCGTCGGGCTCCTGAAGATCAGATACAAGCTGGAAACCAAGCCGTTTGCGCACATGCTCAGTGACCGCATCCACATTTGAAAGCACCCCATTGGCCTCGGCGGCGGCCTCCAAAATCAGCGGCAGATTGCGGATCGAGACCCGCTCCTCGAGCAGCAACCGCATGACCGAATGCAGCATTTCTACAGGCAACTTGTCGGGCACAAATTCGTCCAGCAATCGCCGGTTCGCCTCGGCCCGTTTGGGCTCCGACACAGTCACAAACTCATCAAGCAACTTGCGCAAGGCCCGGCGCGAGAAAATCTTGCCGAAATTCTGCTTGATCACCTCCAGAACATGGGTCGCCACCACTTCTGTGGGCGCCACGACCGCCAGCCCCTGAACCGCCGCATCCTCTTGATATTTGCGCTCGATCCAGCGGGCAGGGGCGCCGTAAACCGGCTCGGCTACATTGCGCCCCGCAGGCACCGATGTGTCATCCTCCGCAATCAAAACCAGCACCCGGTTGGGATCGATCACATTGCGCGCAACTTCCACCCCCTGCACACGGATCACGTACGTGTCGTCGGGCAGCCCGATATTATCGGTCATTCTAATCTCAGGGATGATAAACCCAAAGACGGACGCGATATGATTGCGCATGTTCAAAATCCGGGTATCAAGCCCGGTCGCCTCATCCAAAACGGTCGGCACCAAATTGGGCGCAAATTCCAGATGAATGTCGTCCAAATCCAAAAGATCGCCCAAGGTTTTCTCCGGCTTGGGCGGTATGATGTTGGCCTCTTCCTGACTTTCTTGTTCGCGGCGCAAATGCCCCTTGGATGCGGTAAATGCGGCAAACCCCAAAATACTGGCCCCGGCAATAAACGGCAAAAACGGCAACCCCGGAACCAGCGCAAAAAGTGCCAGCAGCGTGGCCACAGTCCCAAGCGCCACCGGATATTTGCCAAGCTGGTCAAAAAGCGCGACATCAGCGGCACCGGTGGCCCCGCCTTTGGACAGCAAAAGAGCCGCCGCAATAGAGATGATCACCGCCGGAATTTGGCTGACCAGACCATCGCCCACAGTCAGGATCGAGTAGGTCTCAAACGCCTGTCCGACCGGCATGTCGTGCAAGATAATTCCGATCGCCAGCCCCATCACCAGATTGAGCAGCGTGATCAGCAAACCGGCAATGGCGTCGCCTTTAACAAACTTCGATGCACCATCGAGCGAGCCGAAGAACGTCGTCTCCTCCTGCTCGATGCGCCGGCGTTCCTTGGCCTCATCGTGACCGATGGCACCGGCAGCCACATCGCTGTCGATGGCCAACTGCTTGCCCGGCATCGCATCAAGTGCAAAGCGCGCGCTGACCTCCGCCATCCGGCCAGCACCTTTGGTGATCACAATGAAATTCACGATGATCAAAACACCAAACACCACCAAGCCCAGCGCCACAGACCCGCCCATGATGAAATTGGCAAAGCCCTGAATGACGCCGCCGGCCGCATCCGTGCCCGTATGTCCGTTGCCGATAATCAGCTTGGTAGAGGACACATTGAGCGACAAGCGCAGCATCAAAGAGGCCAAAAGGATGGTCGGAAAAGACGAAAAATCCAAGGGGCGCGAGATAAACAATGTGACCGTGAAAATCAGGATCGCAATGGCAAACGAGGCCGCCAGTCCCACATCCAAAACCCATGACGGCATGGGCAGGATCATCATCACAATGACCGCCATCAGCGCGATTGCCAGAAGCACAGTGGGCTGAAATACGGTCGAAAGCTTGATCGTCGGGTTCATAACGGCAATCTCAAAACAAGGGGCGGTTGGCTGCGGTCAAAAGCCCGCCCGCGCGCCCGTCCAACAACACCAAACTGCCCGGATTGCCTTCCATAAACACCGGTGCCGGGGCCTGTCCCAGTTTTGCCAAAGGCCATTGCGGGGCAGGGCGGGCGGCGGGTACGTCATCCGCTTGCGCCAAGGTCAGCGCCTCTGATCCGTGGCCCTCAAACACAGGCCCTGCATCACCACCCGAAAGCCGCGCCAGATAGCCCGCAAAACGCTTGGAGTAGCGCTGGGCAAACTCCGGCGTGCGGGAATGATAAAACCCGGCCGCTTTGGCCCAGGATCCGGTCTCGTCGTAAAGCTGGCGCAGGAATTTCGCCGCATATAAAGCATTGATATCAGGATCAAACATGTCCTCGATGGACCTGAAATGCTGGTGATGCCATCTGTAATTGATCTGAAAACAGCCCACATCAAAGCTGCGCGAACCGGTGGCGTAGCGGGCATTCACATAGGCCAGCGCCTCGCCGGGGGTCTCAAACCACACCCCGGCCCCCTCCATGTTGACAGTCCACGGCCAAGGCTGGACTTTTCCGCCGATTTTCTTGCCGGTCTCGGTCAGCGAGATCGCCAGCATCACATCGCGGGGCACACCCATTTGCGCCGAGGCGCGGGAAATCGCCTGATAACACAAAGCGGTCAGTGCCGGATTGAGGTTGACCGTCCGCGCGAAGCCCGGCGACAGGGATACCGCCCAAAGCAGCACCCCCAGACGTGCCAAGGTCGCGGCATTTCGAACACTGCTGCGCAAACTGCATGACACAGCGGACCACTCGATCACAGGCTTCTCCCGTTGTTGTGTCGGGCCGCGCGCCGGGCGAAACCTCCGGGCGCAATCACGGCACAATATTAACAAGCCAACGCACCGGTTCTGGGCCAAAACCCAAGACCAAATGCGCGCTCAAGAACAAGAAATAGCCAGCGTTCGTTTAGAACTCGTAACCTTTGGCTATGATTCACTTAAAATTTGAATGATTTTTCTAAATCGGCCACAGACGCCGCAAATCGATCGGCAAATTCAGGCGCCGCCCCCAAAGCGTGGCGGGCCGAAAACACCGTATCCCAATTCACTGCAGCGGACCTGTCTTGCAAAATATCACGTAAATTCAGGCCCTTGGAGGCGGCCGCCCGGCAGCAATCCTTCACCAAAGCCTGAGCCTCCGGGCGCGGCATGACGCCTGCCAAGGCAAAGGTCGCGGCCTCCGCGAACATCAGCCCGTTTGTGGCCTCAATGGTCGCCATCATCCGCGCCTCATTGGGGACCATCGCCTGCGCCAATTCCAACGCATGCCCAAGCGCCCCGCAGGCCGCAGCCACCGCTTGCGGCAGGGCATGCCACTCAACTGCCCAAGCCGCACCATCGCGGTCTTGCCCGTGGATCATCGCGCCTGCCATGGTCGCAGAGGCACCCGCCGCCATCCGCGACAACGCCACAATCGTCTCCGCTGCGACCGGGTTGGATTTGTGGGCCATGGTCGAGGATCCACCCCCCGGACCGGCCCGAACCTCGCGCAACTCCGATTGCCCCAAATACAGCAGGTCTTGTGCAAATTTTCCCGCAGATCCCGCAATCAGCGCCATTAGATCCGCATATTCAACCACCGTGTCGCGCACGGCGTGCCAAGATGTGGTCTGGCGGTGCAGCCCCAAACTGTCGGCCAGCGCGTCCGCAACCTCTGGCCCGCGCGCCCCCAAAGCCGATAAATTCCCCGAGGCACCGGCAAAACTGACCACCTCCAGCCGCGCTCTGATCTGGGTTAACCGCTGCAAATGCCGCAAAAACGGACTGCCCCAAACCGCAACCCGCGCCCCGAAACTTGTGGGCGTTGCCACCTGATTGCGGGTTCGCGCGGCCATGGGCAAATCACGGTGCATCCGCGCATGATCGCCAAAAGCCGCCAAAAGCGCCAAAATCTGCCCCTCCAGATGGGCGGAGACATCGCGCAACCGCAACACCAGCCCAGTGTCCAGAATATCCTGCGAGGTGGCCCCCCAATGGACGTATTGCGCATGTTCCGGGGCCTCTAGGGCCGCCCGAAAGGCGCTCACAAATGCAGGCACGGGAAGGCCGTCCGTAACGGTCCCAGATGCCAAAGATGACGGCGGTATCTCAACGCGCTGCGACGCCTCAAAAATCACCTCAGCACTGGCGCTTGGGATCAACCCCAACGCGCCTTGAACCTGCGCCAGATGCCCCTCCACATGCAGCATGGCACGGATCAGTGCTGCGTCAGACATCAAATCGCGCATCACAGGATCGCCAAAAAGCCCGCCAAATATCTCGCTGTCAAAGACTGAAACCGACATGCGCGTCCTTACGTTGCCTGAATTAAATTATGCGTCCTCAAAAAGCCCATCAGCAAATCCGCCATCACCTGCGGCTGCTCAATGCACGGCAAATGGCCGGCCCGCGCAATAATCTGAAAATCGGCCCCATCGATCAGCCCTGCGGTTTCGCGCACCAAATCAGGCGGGGTCGCCCCGTCCTCGCGCCCGACCACCACCAATGTGGGCAAGGTAAGACGCGCCGTACTCTCCCATAAATCCGTGTGCGCAATAGCCTCGCAACACCCCACATAACCCGCTTGCGGGGTGCGGGTCAGCATGGCGCGCCACATGTCCAGCTCTGGCGGTCTCTCCTGTCGAAATTTGGGCGAAAACCAACGCGCCATCACCGCATCGGACATGCCCGCAATGCCGCAGCGCTTTGTCTCCGCGATCCGCTGGGCCCACATATCCTCCGTGCCGATCTTGGCCGCCGTATCCGCCAAAACCATCCCCCGCATCACATCCGGGCGCTCGGCGGCCAGTCCTTGTGCCACCAGCCCGCCAATGGACAAACCCACAAACACCACATCGCTCAGACCAAAATGATCTATTAGCCCGGATGCATCCGACACCAAATCGCCCATGTGATAGGGCGGCTCAGGCGCTTGCGACAGACCGTGCCCGCGCATGTCATACCGGATGATCCTCAGATCAGAGGGCAACAAAGCCACAAGACGGTCCCAAATCCGTAAATCAGTCCCTAATGAGTTCGAGAACATCAGCGCCCGCCCCGATTTGGGGCCTGTGTCATGCACATGCATCACCAGATTGTTAATGTTGATCGCCTGCATAAGTGCTCACTTTGAGTTGGACCGGCATTGTGTCGTTATATCATGTGCCCCTTTGACATGTTTTGGGCAAGCCCTCAGGGGGCAAAGGGAATATTCCCAAGGTATTCGCAGTTTGATGTGGAAATCCACTGGACGTGATTTTTGTTTCTGGTTATACGGCCCTCGTGGTGACTATTCCGACGTAGCTCAGCGGTAGAGCAGTTGACTGTTAATCAATTGGTCGTAGGTTCGATCCCTACCGTCGGAGCCACACATCCCCTTTTGACCCTGATCTTTGGACTGCGATCGTCTGGCCGCCTGCCAGATCACGGGCTTCTCGGCTGTTCCGGGTGCTTAACCTCTCATTAAGATATCACTCCAAACCCGTCCCATTAACCCTGCGTACGTAGCCTTAATGGGGGTAATGGGCCGAATTTGTCATATCGATGTCATACAAGAGTCATACACAAGTCATACAGTTTGATGCCATTAAGAAAGCCGCGTTAACAATTGATTCGATTGGCTTTTCGGGGATGGTCGATCAAAACTCCCAAAATTTCAGGTCGCAAGCGGATGTTTTTCCAGAACCAAAGCCTTGAGACGGTCCTCAAGCACATGAGTGTAAATCTCTGTGGTCGAGATATCCGCATGGCCCAAAAGCGTTTGTATGGCCCGTAAATCAGCCCCGTGGCTCAAAAGATGGGTGGCAAAGGCGTGCCGGACCACATGGGGGGAAATTTTGCTGGGGTCCAGCCCGGCTTTGGCGGCTAAGTCCTTGAGCATCAAAAACACCGATTGGCGCGTCAGATGTCCCTGCTTGCCACCCGCAGGGAAAAGGTAAGACGATGATTTTGCGGGTTTTAATGTGGATCTGATGTCCGTCCACGCCGCCACCGCGTCGCGCGCTGGTGGTGATAATGGCACCATCCGTTCGCGCCCGCCCTTGCCGCGCACCAAGATCATCCGCGGGTCTCCTTTGGTGGCCGCCAAGGGCAGGGAGACAAGCTCCGAGACGCGCAATCCGGTGGCATAAAGCAGCTCCACAAGCGCGATATTCCGCGCCCGGATCACGGGCTTGGGCGCGTCGCGGTAAAGCTCTGTCATCAGCGCGTCCACATCCGCCTCGCTCAATGTCACCGGCAGCTTTTTGACATGGCGCGGCCCAGAGATTTGCGCCGCCGGATCGTCGCTGCGAATACCCTCCAGAAATAAAAAGCGAAAAAATTGTTTTAGGCTCGAAAGATTGCGCGCCCGCGTCGATGAGGCCTTACCTTGCATGTCCAAATGCCCCAAATAAGCCTCGATATCGGCGCGATCCACAGTTCCCAAGTCTTTGGATTTGCTGATGTATTCGCAAAAACTCAGAAGGTCGCGCCCGTAGGCCTGAAGCGTGTTGTCCGAGGCGTCCCGCTCCGCGCTGATCGCTTCAAGGAAGCGCTCTATCCAGTTAGTTTGCATTGCCGGGGCTCAATGGCAAAAGCAATGTCTGAACGGCAACCTTGTGTGCGGCTTGCTCTTGGCCAGTGGCGCGCAACAGCGCCAGTGCCTCCAACAGATCGTCCTGATCCGCATCGTCGCGCGCAAGCAATGTAATTGCCGCCAAAATGGCCTCGCCGGTGCGCCGTTGTGCGATCAGTTTTTCCTGAAAAGGTGACAGGCGCGCCTCGGGTGTTGTGGTGCTTAAAACCTCTTCGATTTCAGTGCCTTGATCAAATCGTCCTGCGGCTACGGATAGCGCTGTTTTCAATGGGTTAGGCGCTGTTTGTGACATCCAAAGCTCGGCCTTTTCAGGCGCTTGAGCCAAAAGAAAATACAGTGCTGCAATGTCCCTGACATCCGGTTCAAACTGGTCGGCGGGCAGCTCGCTGAGATAGAGCAAGAACTCCTCGGCCGCAGCCATTCTCAGACCGCTGCGACGCATCTCTTTGTCCAACTTGTGAAGGGCCGCCGAGATCTCTTCGGCGGTGGCCGCTTGGTCCATACCTTGGGTGGCCGCCAGACGCTCCCAGACCCCGCCAGAGGCCGCCGGTTTTTCTTCGCGGTAGGCCGCAAAAAGCACGGCGGCTGGTAGCACACCCTCGCGGACCAATTGCTCGCTGGCCTCGACGCGAAACCGCAGCGGCACATATTCCGCCAGCTCTGCATGTAGAAAAGCGATGGGCAGACGGGTGTTGGGACGGGGCAGGCCCACGGATTCGCGTATGACGAATTCCAGCGAGGTAAGAGGTGATGAAACAGGCGGCGGGTCGATCTCTTCGAGGAGCGACTCGTCTAGGAAAAACCCAAGAAGATCAGCCTCTTGTGGGGGTATTTGGCCCAACTCCTCGCCAAGTGCCAAAGAGGTGGCCGCAGCATCCCAATCGCGCCCAAGAGCAAGGCAAAACACCTGAACACTACGCGCCGGTGACAACATCGGCGAGGTCTCAAGTTCCGTGCACGCAAGATCGGCATTGTTGGTGAGAAGCCCGATATCGAACCAACGGCGAAACAGCGCGCTTGTGTCCGGGCCGACCAGCTCGATCAGGGCCTGCGCCTCGCTCAGCGCGCCGATTTTCAGCAAGCGATCTATCCGCGCCAATAGGAGATAATCATCCGCCTTGCCGCCGCTCGGCGTGTCGGTTTGAGCCAATAAAACTTGGCGAAAAAGGCTGCGAACCGCCGGTACACCGCCATAGGGTGTTCGCTCGATCAACTCGGCGACTTCTTCCGGGGTCATTTGGGGCCATAAATTCGCCGGGAAACCCGTTAGATCGGGCGACAATATCCCCAGCCCGTCGCGACCGGTTTCGCGCAATGGCTCCACAGAAATGGGCTCGATACCCAAACCAAAAGTGGTATTGGTTTTGCCCGGCAATTCGGGCGGCGATTGCAGGCTATCTGTGAGCCACGGGATGGCGCTTGCAGGCTCGGATTGTTGTGCCTGCGCGCGCGCGCCCACTGTCGCGGCACAACACACGGCAATGGCACAAAAAGACCAGAGCCCTCTCATCATTTTGAAAGATTGGTCTCAACCGGCTCGACCACCTGCGTGGCAGGTGCAGGAAGATCGGAAAACAGCGCGTAGCCTGCCAGCCCAACCAGTCCCAAAACGACTAATATAAAGAGATACTTCAGTATCCTGCCCAAGATATGCTCCTGCCTTTGGGTGCGCCCGTATTTAGGTTTTATGCGCTATTGGCTCTTTGTAATCACGGTATGGCGATAACTCAACAAATTTGACGCCTATAGGCCCATTGGCCTCTGTGCAGCGCGCTTCAGATGATTTACGGATTTGCGCAACGCAACGGAGTGGGACGCGGTGATAAAGCTGAAACGCACAATTGTGCTGGTGGGATTGATGGGGGCGGGTAAAACCTCCGTTGGAAAGCGGCTGGCTGATCTGTTGTCGGTTCCGTTTTTCGACAGTGATGACGAGATTACAGCCGCTGCGGGCATGAGCATTCCTGAGATATTCGAGAAATTTGGCGAAGATGAGTTTCGCCGCGGCGAAACGGCTGTTTTGAACAGGCTTGTGGTGGATGGACCCGCGATCCTATCGACCGGTGGCGGGGCTTTCATATCGCAAGACAATAGGTCTGCTATTGCGCGGGGCGGTGTATCTGTCTGGCTTAACGTCGAATTGGAGGTTCTGTGGGCCCGTGTGCAGGACAAAGCCGGGCGACCTTTACTGGCCAATGCGAACCCATATGAGACGCTGAAAGGTCTTTTTGAGGCGCGAACTCCGATCTACCAACTGGCCGATACATCTGTGACATCGACCTTTGCTGACAGTCATGATGACGTGGCCCGCTCGATCATTCGCGCTGTTGCCGAATTTGACCGCGACCACCCGCAACGGGCTGCATTTGAAAGGACCAGAACTGATGGTTGAAAAACTTCACGTCGCTTTGGGCGCGCGCAGCTATGATATTTTGATCGGGGGTGGGCTTTTGGCGGGCTCTGCCGAGCTGATATCCCCGATCTTGTCGCGAAAATCGATACGGATTGTGACCGATAAGAACGTGGCCGCACACCATTTGGACGGGCTTCTTGCCTCCTGTGAGGCGGCCAAAATCGATACTCAAGTGTTGGTTCTGGAGCCGGGGGAGGCGACCAAGTCCTGGGCCGCGCTGCAAGAGGTGGTGGAGTGGTTTCTGGCCGAGAAAGTGGAACGCGATGATTTGGTGGTCGCCCTTGGTGGCGGGGTCATCGGCGATCTGGTCGGGTTTGCAGCCGCCATTTTGCGCCGTGGCGTGGAATTCGTGCAAATTCCAACCAGCTTGTTGGCGCAGGTTGATAGCTCTGTCGGGGGTAAAACCGGGATCAATTCCCCACATGGCAAGAACCTTGTCGGGGCCTTTCATCAACCACGCCTTGTGATCGCTGATATTGATGTTCTGGGAACTTTGCATGCGCGGGATTTCATTTCCGGGTACGGCGAGGTGGTGAAATACGGGCTGTTGGGCGATGCTGCGTTTTTCGGTTGGCTTGAGCAAAACGGCCCAGCTTTGGCGGAAGGTGATGCGGCGGCGCGGACCTATGCGGTCAAGCGCTCGTGCCAGATGAAGGCGGAGATCGTGGCCCGTGATGAGAAAGAGCGCGGTGACCGGGCGCTGCTTAATCTTGGTCACACATTCGGCCATGCACTGGAAGCGGCGACCGGCTACTCGGACCGGTTGCTTCACGGGGAGGGCGTCGCGGTTGGGTGTGCGCTGGCCTTTGAGACCTCGCAGCGGCTGGGCTTGTGTTCTCAGGAGGCTCCAAGCCGGGTCCGGGCGCATCTTGCAAAAATGGGTATGAAGGTGGATCTGGCCGATATTCCGGGCGATTTGCCGGATGCGGACGGGTTGCTGGAGCTGATGGCTCAGGACAAAAAAGTGAAAGCCGGTCAACTCACCTTTATTTTGGCCCGCGATATTGGTGATGCGTTTGTGGCAAATGACGTTGATCTGGGCGTTGTACGCTCAGTCTTGAGCGACGGGCTCCGGGCGGGCAAGAAAACCTGAGGCCAGAACAACGCCGACCGCCACAATCGCAATCCCGATTGTTTTGAGAACACCAATGGGCTCGCCCAGAAACACCCATCCGCCCAGTGAGGCCAATACCGGCACCAGCGCGGCGGATGCGGCTGCGATTGCTGAGCCCAGATTTTGAACCGCGAAAAGATAGGTGAAATTGGCGACAAGCCCGGCGGAGATCCCCAAGGTCAGTTGAACGACCAAAACCGGTGTTGGGGTGATAGCCAGATTGCTGCCGAAGATCGCCGCACCGACGAGGAAAAAGATCGCGGACCACGTAACTAAGATCATGGCGCCATCGATGGCCGACAGCCCTGATGCGCGGAACCGGACCGTATAGATCGCCCATGACAATGAGGCGCACAGAAACAAGATATGCCCGCGCCAGGCGCCGCTGGCTGCATTGTTCAGCGCTTCCCAACCGCCAACCGCAATGGCGCCGAAAACGATCATCGCCAAGCCGATAAACTGACCCGTTGCAAAACGCGCGCCCAGACAGAATATGGCCAGCGCCGTGACAAAAACCGGCAACATCGACGGGGCGAAGATGCCGCTATCGGCAACCGGTGCGAAATGTGCGCCAGTGTTGAGCAAAAGCGTGAAGAACGTGCCGCCAATGACGCCGATGCACAAGATGTCCCACCAATTGGCACCACCGGGGAAGAGGCCACGGCGAATTGTGAGCGGCATCAGCAGCATCGCGGCAGGGACCGACCGGAGAATGCCCACATCGATCGGGGTCAGATCGGTCGCAGCGGCTGCACGCACTGCGACGAGATAGCCCGCCCAAATCAGCACCGTGATGAAAAGAGCGACCCACGGAAGCGGTCGCGTGCTCATTACGCCGAGCAGCTCGCCCCGCCGAGCACGCAGAATTTTGCGCAATGGGGATGGTTTAATTTCACCGGTGCCTCCGCCTCGGCCAAGGACGTTCCAAGCTCAAATTGCGGATCGTAAGGCAATAGCGTGCAGGCCAAAACCGCCGCTTTTTCAGCCCCTTTGCGTTTTACCACCATCCGTGATGAGGCGCACATCACCTCGCGCGGCGATTTGTTCAATATGCCCCAACAGGCGGTTGTGATTTCAGGCACTTCGGTGGTCTCATCCATTTCAGGAAACAGAACCGTGGTGCCGGGGTTCATTGCATCAATCTCGAAATTTTCGGCGGCAAAAAGTGCTCCATAACCTTGCCGCGAGGCTTGGTCTGTGTCGCCCCAAATTGTGCGTCCGGCGACGGCCATCTGAAATCCGTGATCACGCAACCAGCGCATGCCCGCTAAAGTCGCGTCATAAGATCCCGCGCCGCGTTCCTCATCGTGGTGTTCGGTCTTGAAGTGATCCAATGAGATCCGCAGGGTCAGTTGATCGCCAAAGTTCTTTTGCAGATCAAGCAAGCCTTCTTGCACCCGCGCGCGCATCATTGGCTTCATGGCGTTGGTCAGGATTAGAACTTTATAACCTGCCGACAGGCTCAGTCGGGCCATTTCAATCATCTGCGGGTTCATGAAAGGCTCGCCGCCGGTAAAGGCGATCTCTTCAACTGGCCAGTTTCGGTCTTTTATCTGGTCAAGATAGTCCGCCACATCCTGTGTTGATATATAGACCAATTGGTCGTTTGTGGGGGAACTCTCAATATAGCATCTTTTGCACTCGATGTTACAAAGCGTGCCGGTGTTAAACCACAGCGTTGTCGCCTTCATCAGTGGCACGCTTGCCCGTTCTTCGCCTTTGGCCGTCCAGTCGGGGTCTTGGAACTTTCCCAATGGATGGGACGTCTGGCTAAGTGTTTGATCGTTCATTCATGCAAGCCTTGTTAGATAAGTTCTCCCTATTTCTGTGAAGCGGCCCTTCAGGTCAAGAACAACAGGTCTTATCGCGCCAAACATCTTTGTGAGGGATTGAAGGAAATGTGCGCATTTTCGCACGGACCGCGCCGTCGTACGGTGCCTTTCATCTTTCGTTAACCGATTAAAATACGGTGCTGAAGATTTCGGACGCATAGCCCGCATATTTTTCTCACCAATATTCAATCAGGTAATTTGCATGTTTTTTGGACTTTCCACTGGCCTATCAGGATTCATCCCCCATGACGGAGCGACGCCATCCGCGCCGCACGTGTTTTCATACCTTGGAGATCGCGACGGTTTTGCTATCGATTTTGTCGCCCAAACGATGCGCATCAACGACGCGGCCAACCCGGTCAACAATTTTATCGGTCGCCCGGAGACAAAGCTCACAAACTGGGGCAGCGATGGCTTCATCCTTGATCCTGTCAAAGGATTGGAGATCAGTGCCGCCCGCGATTTCTCCGTGGCGCTGGACACAAGCCTTTTCCCGTACAACCCGCAAGCCTGTACGGTCTACGTCAAATATCGTTTGAACTCCGCCAACTCCAGTGCGCAGCGCTATCTTGTCATGGCCGATAATGCAGGCACGGACCGCTTTGCCACTTATGCAGTCTCTGGTCAGAGTTTTCGCTTTGTAAGCGGTGACGGCACCACTGCGGATATTGGCCTGTCGACACTGACCGGCGCTGCGGACACAGAATACACCGCAGTTTTCGGGGTCGATGAAAACGGCAAGACCTTTATCGATGATGCTGGCATTCATATCGATAACGCTTCAACCCTTTCGGCATCTACGCCGTCGCATTTTGGTATAGGGGGATATCCAGACCGGGTGTTGCGCGTGCTTGATGGGCATATTGCCGAGATCATGGTGGTTTGCGAACCTGTACCCAAAGAGGAGCGTTTGGTTCTCACACCTCCCAACCAGCCAGAAGGGCCGGTGGTCACGCCGGAGTTGCGCGTCTTTGACGTGCTTGGAACACGCGACGGTTTTGCCATCGACTTTGTGGCCGGGCAGATGAAAATCAATGACCTCGCCACGCCCGCCAATAACTTTTTGGGCGACCCGGAGAGCAAGCTCACCAGTTTTGGAGCCGACGGATTTGACTATGATCCGGTGCGCGGACTGAACATCGACGCAAGCCGTGATTTCTCCGCGGCATTATCGACGGCTCTGTTTCCGTTCAATCCAGCCGCGTGCACCGTCTATGCCAAATACCGGGTCAATGCCTCCACATCGGCGGATCAGAGATATTTGTTCATGACAGACAATGCGGGCACGGACCGATTTGCGCTTTATTCGGTATCCGGGCAGCCTTTCCGTTTTGTGACCGGCGATGGCACCACCGCTGATATTGTTTTGTCAGATATGGATTTTAGCGCCGATACGGAACACACGATTGTTTTTGGTGCCGATCACAACCATAAGACGTATATTGACGAGAACGGCGTTCAAACCGATACTGGCACTTCAATCGCTACATCTCAGCCCGCCTTTGTCGGCATTGGTGGCTATAATGATCGGGTTCTTCGGGTATTGGACGGCTACATTACTGAAATTGCTGTGATAACTGAACCGGTTCAACGTGAGGCGCGCCTGACGCTTGATCCGTTTTATACTATCTATAAGGCCGAAGGTGACAGTCACACCTATAACACCAATGAGGCGACTTGGGGTGTCGGCGTCAATCAGTTCTACGCCCAACGGGTGGCGGACAGTTTGGGCCCCAGGGTTCTGGCGGCCAATTTCGGATGGAGCGGCGACAGCTCGTCGGAAATGGTATATCAACTGCCCGATTTCTTTGTCGATGGCCGTCCCGATATTGCGACAATTTATGCGGGCGCCAATGACGGTCAGATTTCCTTGATTGATGAAACCGTGCCAACCGCGACGCAGTTTTCCGTCAGATATATTTACCGCACGCGGCTTGAGCCCGGCGGTTTCGTGATCATAAACGGTGAGCAGGCGCGGGTGGCTGCCAGAGACGACAATCTGATCACTCTGGAGGCGCCTTTGTCTGCTGTGCCGAGCGTTGGGGATACGATTGCGCCCGACACACAGGCCAATATCGAATACTGGATCGATGAGGTGCGTGCCAAAGGGGTCACGAAAATTGCAGTTATTGGCTATCATTTCATGAATTTTGCAACCGGTGGTGACACTCCGACGGTACAGCATAATTCACGTAAAAAGATCAGGGATAAGCAACTGGCGGCAGCGACCTCTCGAAATGTGCCTTATATCGATACCTATGCGCATATGGCTGGAAAAATCACCTCTGGAGAGGTCGCGCTCGGCGACGATCTGAGCTGGCATGTGGACCTTGGCAATACCCATTTGAATGTTGCCGGTGAACAGGCGGTTGCGGATGCGGTTTACGACGCATTTGTCTCTTTGGGTTGGGACTAAGTCCAACACGGGGCCCATGATCGGTGGAGCGGGCGATGGGATTCGAACCCACGACATTCAGCTTGGGAAGCTGACGCTCTACCCCTGAGCTACGCCCGCACCAGCTTGTGGTACGCCGACGCCGGTAGGCGGTCAACACAAACATAGAATTGTCAGGGTTCCCAATTGTTGCGGAACCCTGATATTTGATCGGTTTTTTTGTTTACATTGTGGTGTGTTGGGCGTTTGCTTGAGGGGAACTCAGCAGTCAAATGGACCGAACTTGGCACAACCTCGAAGTCATATCCAATTCATTCTCAATGACACGCCTGTCCGGTGCAGTGATGTGTCCCCCAATGAGATGCTTTTGGATTTTTTACGTCTAAACCGCCGTTTGACCGGGACGAAGGAAGGTTGCGCCGAGGGCGATTGCGGGGCCTGTACTGTTCTTGTTGGGCGGCTGGGCGAGGGCGGGCTGGTTTACGAGACGGTGAACGCCTGTATCCGTTTTCTGGCATCGCTCGACGGATGTCACGTTGTCACCGTCGAGGCTTTGTCGCGCGGCGGTCAACTGCACCCAATTCAAGATGCAATGGTGCGCGAACACGGGTCTCAATGCGGGTTTTGCACCCCCGGTATCGTCATGTCGCTTTATGCGCTTTGGATGGAAAATGCGCAGCCGGACGCAGATGATATTGAGCGGGCCTTGCAGGGCAATTTATGTCGCTGCACCGGCTACGGGGCGATATTGCGTGCGGCGCAAGCGGTGGTTGGGGATCCTCAGAGCGATCCGCTGAGGGCCGGGCGCGCGTCAATTGAACGGCAGCTACGCGCCTATCAAGATCAGACGCGGGTTGAAATGAACGCCAGCGATGGATTGGTTATCATACCTTGCGATGTTGATGACTTTGCTGACGCTTTGGCGCAAAACCCTGAAGCGACCATCGTGGCCGGTGCGACCGATGTGGGGCTTTGGGTCACGAAATTTATGCGGCCCATAGCGCCGGTCATTCACATTGGCCATTTGACGGAACTTCAAAGCGTGTCTGTGTCCTCAGATCATCTGATCCTTGGGGCAGGCGTGACTTATTCCGGGTTTCATGCGGCACTCAGGGCGCATTTTCCGCAATTGGAGGAGTTCTGGGCGCGCATTGGCGGCTGGCAGGTGCGCAATATGGGCACGATTGGCGGAAACATCGCCAATGGCTCCCCGATTGGGGATATGCCGCCGATGCTGATTGCGCTGGGCGCTAAGATCATTTTGCGAAAAGGGAGCCGTCGCCGCGAGATTGACCTGGAGCGTTTCTTCATCGAATACGGCAAACAGGATTTGGATGCCGGAGAGTTCCTTGAGCGCATTCACGTTCCGCTCCCGGATCAGGCGGATATTTTGGCGGTCCACAAGATCTCGAAGCGAAAAGATGAAGATATCTCATCGGTTTGCGGCGCGTTTTTAATCCGTTGTGACGCGGGCGGCATTGCTCAGGCGCGTATTGCTTTTGGCGGCATGGCGGGTACTCCGAAACGGGCCAGAGCCGTTGAACAAAGGCTGATTGGCAAGCCGTGGACCCATGATACGGTTTTGGGCGCGCTTGACGGATTTGCTGAGGATTTCTCCCCAATCTCGGACGTCCGGGCCTCAGCCGAATACCGGGCATTGGTGGCGCGCAATCTGTTGGTTCGGGTGTTCAAGGAAAACCCGCCCAACGGGGAGGCCGCCGCGTGAGTAAAGTTGTCTACCACGATAGTGCTCATAAACATGTGGCCGGGACCGCCACGTATATCGATGACATGCCCGAGCCTGCGGGCACGCTTCACGCCTATCTGGGCTTGTCTGACGTTCCCAATGGCAAGATCACGCAACTTGATGTTAGTGACGCGAGCGCAACGCCCGGCGTGATCGGTGTTCTGACCGCCGCTGATATACCCCATGTCAATGACATCTCGCCCACCGGTAAGGGGGATGATCCGGTTTTTGCGGATAATGTGCAGTTTAGGGGGCAATCCATTTTTGCGGTTGTGGCCACTAGCCGGGATATTGCGCGTCGGGCAGCACAAAAGGCCAAAGTTCAATATGACGAACAGCCTTTCGTTTTGGATGTGGGTGCGGCCACAGAACTTGTGACGGAGCCGTTGACCCTCAAACGCGGTGATGCGCAGACCGCTTTGACGACCGCCCGCAATCATCTGAGCGGTCAAATGCGCATCGGCGGGCAGGATCACTTCTATCTGGAGGGTCATATTGCATTTGCGATCCCGGGTGAGGATGAAACTGTCACGGTGCATTCCTCCACCCAGCACCCGTCCGAGGTGCAGCATATGGTGGCCCATGTGTTGGGGGTTGCCTCAAACGCAGTGACTGTTCAGGTGCGCCGGATGGGCGGTGGCTTTGGCGGCAAAGAGACCCAAAGCAATCTGTTTGCCGCAGTGGCGGCACTGGCTGCGAAACGCTTTAATCGACCGGTCAAAATTCGCCCAGACAGGGATGACGATATGATCGCCACCGGCAAACGCCATGACTTTCTGGTCGATTATGATGTGGGCTTTGATGACGATGGGCGCATTGAGGCGGTTGATGCCACTTATGCGGCGCGTTGCGGGAATTCGGCCGATCTTTCTGGTCCCGTGACGGACAGGGCACTGTTTCACGCGGACAATTGTTACCACTACCCCAACGTCGCACTCAGATCGCGCCCGCTCAAAACCAACACGGTCTCAAACACGGCGTTTCGTGGCTTTGGCGGTCCGCAAGGCATGCTGGCCTGTGAGCGTTGGATCGAGGAGATCGCCTATAAACTAGGGCGTGATCCTTTGGACATTCGAAAGGCCAATTTTTATGGGCCAGGTCGTGATGTGACCCCGTATCATCAGCAAGTCACCGATAACATCATAGAGCGCATTGTAGACGAGCTGGAGGAGAGCGCGGATTACCAAGAACGGCGCCGGCAGGTCTTGGAGTTTAACAAAGGTGACGGGATTGAGCGCAAAGGCATTGCGCTGACACCGGTTAAATTCGGCATTTCCTTTACCGCCACATGGTACAATCAAGCGGGCGCTTTGGTGCATATCTACCGCGATGGCTCAATTCATCTGAACCACGGCGGCACAGAGATGGGGCAGGGTCTCAATATCAAAGTGGCGCAAATTCTGGCCGATGAATTTGGCCTTGGGCCGGAGCATATTCGGATCACCTCCACCGCCACTGATAAAGTGCCCAATACTTCGGCCACGGCGGCGTCCTCTGGGTCTGACCTGAACGGTATGGCGGCGTCGAATGCGGCGCTCAAGCTCAAGACGCGGCTGATTGATTTCGCCTGCGAGACATATGATGTGGCACGCGAAGAGGTGTCTTTTGAGGCGGCCCATGTGCATTTTGGCGATCGTTCCATGCCGTTTGCTGCCTTTGTGGATGCGGCCTATATGGCACGGGTTCAGCTTTCGGCGACCGGATTTTATAAAACGCCTGACATTCATTGGGACCGTGAGGCGGGCAAGGGCAGACCGTTTTTCTACTTTGCTTACGGCGCATCAGTCTCAGAAGTGACAATTGATACTCTGACAGGCGAGTACACCGTGGACCGCGTGGATATCCTTCATGATGTGGGCAAGTCGCTCAACCCGGCTATTGATCTGGGACAAGTTGAGGGCGGTTTTGTCCAAGGGATGGGCTGGCTGACCACTGAGGAGTTGGTGTGGCACGCCGATGGGCGTTTGCTGACCCACGCGCCCTCCACCTACAAAATTCCCCTAGCATCTGATGTGCCGCGCATCTTTAACGTGCGGTTGGCCGAGTGGTCTGAGAATGAAGAGCGCACGATCCGCAGGTCGAAAGCGGTGGGCGAGCCGCCCTTGATGCTGGCCATGTCCGTGGTGGAGGCCTTGTCCATGGCTGTAGCCTCCGCGGCGGATTACGCTGAGTGCCCGCGTCTTGAAACGCCGGTAACACCGGAGCGGGTGTTATTGGCCGTTGAGCGTCTGCGCACCCGTGGCTGAGGCGATGTTCGTGCGCGTGGCAAGCGTAGAAGGATCTGCACCGCGCGACGCGGGCACCACAATGACCGTTATGCGCGATAGGGTCGTGGGGACTATTGGCGGTGGGCGGCTGGAATACGATGCGATTGCATCGGCAAGGGCGCTTTTGCAGAGCGGCGCTGTGCGCGACACGCAGACCATAAGTCTAGGACCGGATATGGGGCAATGTTGCGGCGGCAAAGTTGTGCTGGAATTTCAAGACGCGGCCCATGCCGTGGCCCGCAACGAAATAGCTATGCCGCCGGTCTATATCTTTGGCGGCGGACATGTGGGACGTGCGATCACGCAAGCTATGGCCCCATTGCCGGTTGCTTTGCATCTGGTTGAGAGCCGGGACGATTATCTGACTGAGCTGCCCTCAGGCGCGGAGGGGATCGCGCTTGCAGCGCCCGAAGCGGCGGTTCGGTCTGCGCCCAAGGATGCGGCTTTTATCGTCGTCACTCATGATCACGGCTTGGACTTTTTGATTGTACAAGAGGCGCTTGAGCGCGGCGATGCGGCATATGTGGGTATGATCGGCTCAAAGACAAAACGCGCGGTGCTTGAGAAGCGCTTGCGCGGGTTTGGAATTGATCCCGGGCCGCTCATGTGCCCCATTGGAGCCGCTGGTCTGGGGGATAAGCGCCCGGAGGTGATTGCGGCTTTCGTGGTTGCCGAGGTGCTCAGCGCATTCAAGGAGACGTCGTGAGAAAACTGTTGCGCGGCCGGGTGTTGAGTTTCAATCGCCCGCCTGAAGACATCGAGGATATGGATGCGCTGACCTATCTGGAGGATGGCGCGGTTGTTATTGATGCGGGCCTGATTGCTCAGATCGGCTCTTACGATGCTTTGAAAGGCACCGCGCCTGAAATTGATCACCGGCCACATTTGATTATGCCGGGGTTTATTGATCCTCATCTCCACTTTCCGCAGGCTCAGGTGATTGGATCTTACGCGGCTGAGCTGTTGGATTGGCTGAATGATCACACTTTTCCTGAAGAAATGCGCTTTGACGACCCGGATCATGCGGCGCGGATCGCAAAGGCCTTTTTTGATCAACTTTTATCCCATGGCACAACCACGGCCATGGCGTTTTGCACCTCCTCACCGGTCTCGGTGAATGCGTATTTTGCACAAGCGCAGCGTCGGTCGATGCGCATGTTGGGCGGCAAGACCATGATGGACCGAAATGCGCCAGAAGGGCTCTGCGATACGGCGCAATCGGGATATGATGACAGCAAGGCGTTGATTGAGACGTGGAACGGGCTGGACCGGCTCAATTATGCGATCACGCCGCGCTTTGCGATTACCTCCACGCCGGCACAGTTGGAGGCCGCCGGGGCGCTACTGGCAGAGTTCCCGGATATGCACATGCAAACCCATCTGTCGGAAAATAGGGCTGAGATTGAGCTGACAGCAGAGCTGTTCCCAAATGCCCGCGATTATCTGGATGTGTATGACCGGTACGGGCTGTTAGGGCCGAAATCGTTTATGGGTCATGCGATCCATTTGAGTGCGCGCGAACGGGCCCTGATGGCGGAAACGGGAACGGTTGCGGTGCATTGTCCGACCTCGAACCTATTTCTCGGATCAGGGTTATTTGATCTATTCGGGCTGGAGGAGGCGGGCGTACGCACAGCGGTTGCGACCGACATTGGCGGCGGGACCAGTTGGTCGATGCTCAGAACTTTGGGTGAGGCCTATAAAATCCAGCAGTTGCGTCATGCCCGGCTCAATCCGCTCAAATCGTTCTATTGGGCGACGCGGGGAAATGCGGACGCTCTTGGAATGACCGCCCAGATCGGCACGTTAGAGGCCGGAACCGAGGCCGATATCGTGGTCTTGGATGCGGGGGCCACACCTGCCATGGCCCTGCGCATGGAGCGGGTACGCACGCTTCCGCAGGAATTGTTCGTCTTACAAACCATGGGCGATGACAGGTCGGTGGTTAAAACCTATGTGGCCGGTGAGGACAGCTCCGCGACCGCTTGATCCAAATGCTGTTGCGCAATGGCATAATCACCACTGGCTGATCGGATCTCAAAGGCGCGCTTCAAAACCACACTATGGGCGACGCCTTGAGGTAGCTCGAACGTGTAGGTGGCCAACTCGATGGTCAGGCCCAAAGGCTCGCGGAAATAGATCGAATGCATAAAGCCGCGGTCTTTGACGCCGGAATGTTTGATCTGCCGACCCTCAAGGCGGTCGATCGCAGCATCAAACCCATCCCGTGTCATATTGAATGCGATGTGATGCACCGCGCCTGCGGACCTGGGCGTCCTCTTACCTGTCGGTGTTCTGGTCTCATCTGTGAAGACCGTGATCAACCGCCCGTCGCCGGGCTCAAAATAGAGGTGGTTTTCGTTTTGGTCGTCCAAATTGGGCTGCTCAAAGATGAACGGAAAGCCTAAAACCCCTTCCCAGAAATCGATGGAGGTTTGGCGGTCTGCGCCAACCAGAGTTATGTGATGCACGCCATTGGGCTGAATTGGGTCCATGTTGCTTTCCTTTCGCTTGTCTCCGACTTAATGCATGATGGATCGCAACAGAAGGCGTTGTCCTTGCAAATACTGTTGGCGTTTTGACAACAATAGGTGTGGCATGAGTGTTTTGATTTTGGTGGATGCAGATGCGTGTCCGGTGAAAGACGAGATATACAAGGTGGCCTACCGGCTGGAGGTGCCTGTGCTTTTGGTCAGCAACAGTTATTTGCGGCTGCCAGACCATCCGTTGATCCGCCAAGAGGTTGTGAGTGACGGCTTTGACGCCGCTGATGACCGTATTGCGGAGTTGGCCACGAGCCTGAGTGTGGTTGTGACGGCTGATATATTGCTGGCCGAGCGAGTTTTGAAATCCGGTGCCACGGCGATCTCTCCCACGGGTAAGCCGTTTACGGAAAACTCAATCGGCAGTGCGGTGGCCACACGGGCGATCATGGCTGATCTTCGCGCGGGCGGTGATCAGGTCGGTGGTGCCGCCCCGTTCTCAAAAGCGGACCGGTCGCGGTTTTTGCAAGCGCTTGATACGGCGATTGTGAAGCTGAAGCGGGAAAGTCCGGGGGGGTAGCCCGAACTTTCAATGCTGTTACTGTTTGTTTGCTTGGATGCGGGTGTAGACAACCACATCATTTGCGGCAGATGACGTTCCGACGCTCAGGCCAACACCAACCGCGTTCTCTGCATTGGCTCCGTAAAAGCCACCTTCTACGGCCTGTGCATTGACCGAGTTCAAGCCATTGGTGATCGCGATCAGGTTTGTGTAATCGACATTTGCCGTGAACGTATTGCCGGTAATTGTCCCAGAAAGCGGCAGTGTGGCTGATCCGGCGATATCAAACGATCCCGAATTTTCGCCTGAACCATCCTGAACGTTAAATTGGCCTATGATCGTCCCGCCTGTGAAATCAGCAGTGAAGCTGACCGTTGAGTTCGGCGCGTCATCAAAGATCGGATTTGGGCCAGCTTTATCGACCGAAATCTCGCCGCCGCCGGAATAACTGGCCGTTGTGGGCAGGTTCGCGGCCGGAGTGGCGGATCCAACAATCCCAAAAAACTGATTACTTTGTGGACCAGTGTCCAACTGAATGTTTGCAATCGACGCATTGGTGGTATTTTCGTTTAGGAATACCGATGCCGTCGTGCCGCCGCTTGTGCCAACGTAGGAATTCGTCTGAGAGGTGGCCGAGTTGTTGGAGGCGGGCGTCATTTTGTATGTGGTGCCGTTGATCACAAGATCAAACGTCGCTTGATGGATCGGCGCGCTGTTTGTCCGCTGCAACGAAAACGTACTGTTGCCGCTGGCGACGACATACGGGCTGCTGGCGGTTGCTTGAGAAAACGACTTAGCCGTCGAGGTCGACAGGGTTGTTCCGGGCGGAGTGTTGATAATGAAGTTGTTGGGATCTGTCGTGGATCCGCCGCCGCACGCGCCCAAACCAATTGCTGCCAGTGGGATTAGCAATTTGTACATTATACACCCCGTCCGATTTCATGTGTTATGCCCGACCACATATGCTAGGGGGCCAATTTGTCAACAGTGTGGCATGGTTTACACTAGGTTACTGATGCTAAAATATACCCATTCTGGCATTGTTGTTTTCGTCTCTATGGCTCGTTTTCGCAAAGGTTACTCCGCGGCATGTGGTGCTTGCGCGGCAGCAGCAGGGGTGACGCGAACGGCTGTGTCGTCGGCCTGATTTTGCGGTTCGAGCCACGATATATCTTGGGCCTTTGCCAGTTTCGCCATCCGGTGCAGTCCGCGGTCGACCCAGCTTTGGGTCTCGCGACCAAAGCGGAGGCGCTGATAAAATAC
This sequence comes from uncultured Paracoccaceae bacterium, assembly GCA_937920555.1. Lineage (GTDB taxonomy): Bacteria > Pseudomonadota > Alphaproteobacteria > Rhodobacterales > Rhodobacteraceae > CAKZTM01. Next base: position 44,254 of record CAKZTM010000044.1, read on the forward strand.
ACCCAGACTGATCAACCCTTTGACGATCCATACTCTGGCGGCCAACAGCGCCGGGGTCACGATCAGCGTCAGGATCGTGGCCAGCCCAAGCCCAAATACGACAGCGGTGGCCAGTTGTTTCCACCACAAGGCTGTTGGCGCATCAACTGTGTAACCGCCGTTGAAGAAGTCCACCGAGATGCCGAACATCATCGGTGCTAAGCCTGCCATAGTGGTGATTGTGGTCAAAAGAACCGGACGGATGCGCGCCTCGGCGGTGCGAGTGATTGCCTCGATCCTTGGCATATAGCGGGCATATTCCTGATATGTGTCGATCAGCACGATGTTGTTGTTCACAACAATTCCTGCCAAGGCGACCACGCCCGTGCCCGTCATGATGATGGAAAAGGTCTGGTCCATGACTAACATGCCAATCAGCACACCTGTGACCGATAGAACAACGGCGACCAAAACAATCACCGAGTTATAAAACGAGTTGAATTGCGCCAGCAGGATCACAAACATAAGACCCAAAGCGCCCACAAAGGCTTTGCCCAAGAAGGCTTGGCTTTCGGCTTGGTCTTCCTGATCGCCTGCAAACTCCCATTGCACGGATGAGGGCAAACGTCCCACATCGTTGAGCGTTTGGGCGAGTTTTGCCAAAACCAAGCCGTCTGAGGAGGCCACGTCCTCCTGCATCCAATTTGCGACCGCGTCCGGGTTCGGATTGGTCACGTCGGTCACATCTTCAGGTGCCACATAAGCTGCGGCCCAAGTCAGAAGCTTGTCGTAATGTGCGCTCTTGGGAGTGGCGGCGTTTTCCAGCCATCCGGCAAGGTCACCCTGTTCGGGCTCCGACGGGAGCGCCGATTGCAGGGTCAGCCATGCGCTTACCTTGTCCACTTGGGTTTGTGCATTGATGCCTTCCGCGACACCGGCGCGAACGGTGAATTGCCGCTCGGTCTGGTAGCGGTTGATCTGGGCCAATTTTGGCACCGGTTGGCGGGTGATGAAGTTTGACAGCGGGATCAGCCCATCTGCTGTGCGGACCCGCATTTCATCCAGTGTGGACAGCACCCGGTCTTCCTCGGGGTAGCGCACGCGGATCTCGATTTCCTCGTCGGATGTGTCGACCTGCATGGTGTCGAGCAAAATTCCGCGTGTGACCAGTTGGACCATCGCACCAACCGTGGCCACATTGGCACCGTAACGGCCTGCCTGCTCCACATCGACGTCAATTTGCCAATCGATGCCGGGCAGGGGACGGCTGTCTTCGATATCAACAAGGTCATCCACGGTTTGGAGAAAGCCGCTGACCTGACCGGCTGCGTCCAAAAGATCATCCCAATTGGGGCCAGTCAGCCGGACATTCACCGGTTTGCCCGAGGCCGGGCCAATATCGGCTTGCAAAATCTCTGCCCGTATTCCGGGGATGTTTTTGACCTTGGCGTCAATCTCGGCGAGGATATCTTTGCCTTTGCCACGCTCGTCCCAAGGGGCCAGTTCAAGCTGAATTTGACCAATCGTGTCGGTGGGGGCCTGTGCGCCACCGGTGTTTTGGTTGATGCCGCCGGCCCCTGCGAACGAGAAGATGCTCTCTATTCCGTCAATGCCCAAAAGCCGCTCTTCGACCGAGCGCACCAGCCGGTCTTTCTCTGAAAGGCTGAGATTGCCACGGGCGCGCACAAAGACGATGGCCTGCTCTGGTTCGGTTTCCACGAAGAACTCGACGCCTTTGGAATTTTCGCCGAAATAGCTAAACACCTGTGAGACGAAAAAGACCACCAGACCAAAGGCCACAAATGGCATGAACCAATTGCCAGCGATGAAGTTGATGAAATGCCCAAACGGAGTGCGTTTATAGCCCGCTTTTTCAACCGGTGGCATCCGTCGCTTGCGCAGGCTGCTGCCGGCAACCGAGAGCATCAGGCAAGAGGCGACGAACAATGCGGCACCGATCAGTGGTGCGGGCATGGCCCCGCCGCGGATAAGCATCATGATACTGACGAACATGATCGCAACCGATAGGGCCAAAAGCCCCAAGCGCATAATCCAGTGCCAGCTGTTTTGCAGCGCCACGGCACGGTTGTCGAGCATCCGGCTTAAGCGGCCTGCCACACCGCCGATAACCGGCAAGTAAATCAGTGCTACCACAAGTGATGCGGACAGCACGAAGATGAGTGTGACCGGCAGATTGCCCATGAATTCCCCGGGCACACCGGGCCAAAACAGCATTGGCAAAAAGGCGCAAAGGGTTGTCGCAGTCGAGGAGACAATCGGCCAGAACATGCGTTTGGCAGCGGTCGTGTAGGCGTGCATCGGCCCGTCACCGGCTGTGATGCGCTTGTCCGCATATTCCACAACAACAATGGCTCCGTCCACCAACATACCGACCGCAAGGATCAATCCGAACATCACGATATTGGTGATCGACATGCCCGCCACAGCCATAATGGCAAAGCACAACAGGAATGAGGTCGGGATTGCAAAGCCGACCAAAAGTGCGGACCGGATGCCCAAGGCGGACAGGACCACGATCATCACCAGTGCGATGGCTGTCAGCACGGAGGCTTCAAGCTGGCTGACCATACCTTCGACGTTTTTGGACTGGTCCATGGAGTAGCTGACGCGGATACTTTCCTTGAGCTCTTGAGGCCAAGCGCCGGTCGTGGCGGCCACCACCTCCTTGACCACCTTGACCGTATCAATCAGGTTTTCGCCTTTGCGTTTGACCACTTGCAGCGCCACAGTGCTTTCACCGTTGAAGCGCGCCGTGCCTTGCTGGTCCTCGAAGGTCAGACGAATATCGGCCAACTCTCCAAGGGTGATGACCCGGTCGCCATTAACCTTGACGGGAAGGTTGTAGACGTCCTGCGGCTCTGTAAACGACGACGGAATTTTCACCGCATAGGTGCCCGACCCGCTTTCAACTTCGCCCGCTGCCACCAACTGGTTGTTACTGACCACCACATTGATCAACTCGCTGGCGGTCACATTGTAGGCCTCAAGCTGAAGCGGGTCGATCAGCACCTCCAACATCTCGTCGCGGTGCCCGGCGAGGGACGCCTCAAGGACCGCGCCCACGCTTTC
>CAKZTM010000045.1 GCA_937920555.1 uncultured Paracoccaceae bacterium
CCGGCCCCTTCGGTGTGGAAGGCATGAATTGTCCGGCCTTTCATGGCCTTCACGGTGTTTTCCACAAAGCCGCTTTCGTTGAGCGTGTCTGTGTGGATCATCACTTGGACGTCCATCGCGTCGGCGACACCCAGACAGCAATCAATTGCACCTGGCGTGGTACCCCAATCTTCATGCAGCTTTAGCGCACACGCACCGCCCGCGACCTGTTCCTCAAGAGGTGCGGGCAGAGAGGCATTTCCCTTGCCCGAGAGGCCGATATTCATGGGCACGCTATCGACGGCTTGCAGCATGCGCCCGGTATGCCATGGGCCCGGTGTGCAGGTGGTCGCGAGCGTGCCATGGGCCGGGCCGGTGCCGCCGCCGAGCATAGTGGTTACGCCAGAATGGAGCGCGTCCTCCATCTGCTGGGGGCAGATGAAGTGGATGTGTGAATCAAACCCGCCAGCGGTCAGGATTTTGCCCTCGGCTGCGATGGCTTCGGTGCCGGGGCCGATAATGATATCAACGCCGGGCTGGGTGTCCGGATTGCCCGCTTTGCCAATCTTGTGGATGCGTCCGTTTTTGAGGCCGACATCGGCTTTGTAGATGCCGGTATGGTCCACGATCAGGGCGTTAGTGATGACCGTATCCACAGCGCCACCTTCGCGGGTGACTTGCGACTGGCCCATGCCGTCGCGGATGACCTTACCGCCGCCGAATTTGACTTCTTCGCCGTAGGTGGTGTGATCGCGTTCAACCTCGATAATCAGATCGGTGTCGGCCAGGCGGAGCCTGTCGCCGGTCGTGGGCCCGAACATGGCGGCGTAGTCAAACCGGGAGATTTTGCTGGGCATATTAGAGATCCCCCATGATCTGTTGGTTGAAGCCGAAGATGCGGCGATTGCCGGAGATTGGGATAAGGGAGACTTCCCGACGCTGGCCCGGTTCGAAGCGCACGGCGGTTCCAGCGGCGATGTCGAGGCGAGTGCCGCGGGCGGCATCGCGGTCGAAGTCTAGGGCCGCATTGCTTTCGGCGAAGTGGTAGTGAGACCCGACTTGAACGGGGCGGTCGCCGGTATTGGCAACCATGAGGGTGACGGCTTTGCTGCCTGCGTTCAGCGCGATGTCGCCTTTCGCGGGGATCAGTTCTCCGGGGATCATGGGCGGTTCCTATCGAATTGGTTGGTGGACGGTGACGAGTTTTGTCCCGTCGGGAAAGGTGGCCTCGACCTGCACGTCATGGATCATCTCGGACACGCCATCCATGCATTGATCGCGGGTGACGACATGGCCGCCGGCTTCCATCATCTCGGCTACAGATTTGCCTTCGCGCGCGCCCTCGACCACGGCGTCGGTGATCAGAGCAATCGCCTCGGGATGGTTCAGCTTCACGCCGCGCTCCAGTCGTCCACGGGCAACCATGGCGGCAAGGGAAATCAGGAGTTTGTCTTTTTCGCGAGGGGTCAGTTGCATTCAGAGTTTCCACGTTTTGGGTATTTGCATATTGGTCAGCGCTTCAATCGCCGGGATCAAGGTCTGTCTTAGAGCGAAGCTGTCAGATGCCACGATGCGCGAGAACAGCACGCCATCGCGGACCAGACTGGCACCGCCCGCGCAATCTATGGCTTTGCGCAAAGGTGCGAGTTTTGTCTCTGCCGTTGGTGAGACGAATACGAGGGCCGCGACCGCGATATCTCCGTCGGCGACGGCGCGGTTCGACAGGATCTCTGCGACATTTCCGTCAATCTTGAGAGCATCTGCGAAGACGAGTTTCCCGCCACGCCAAATACGCCATTGATCGCACAGTCGGGCCTGCCGGACCGTTTCGCCCATGGCAGCCCGTCCGAATACCATAGGTTCGACACAAAGCAATTCTGAGGAGCTTGTCATTTCAACGGTCAATAAACGACGCAGTCTGGCCTGATCAAAGATAATTGTTTCTTGGGGCAGCCAATGGAGCTTTGCACCTTCCGCTATTTTTGCAGTGAGGGTTACATTTCCGTCTTCAGATTTTTGCGCCTTATAAACACGTTCCGCGGCTTGGGACGTAATGCGGAGTGATGCGCCATCCAAAACTTCCAGTTCATATTTATAGCGATCCCCGCCGGTTATTCCGCCTGCCGTATTGAGGAACACAGCCTGCAATTGCGTGTCACCTGAACGGGGAAACAGCGCTTTCAGAGAGCCTTTTTGATAAAGCGAAGACAGTTTTGATTGGTCCTGTCGCACATCACACCCTAGACGTAATACTCCTTGCGCCCTTGGCTGAACGACAGGCCCTTCTGAGCGTCTATTTTCATTTAAATCAAAAATCTGCTCACTCCCGGCATCCGCCATATTTCGGAGAACAGAAGTGTCACAGTCCAATCAACTCCTAAAGTGAAACGCGGCAGGAATCGCCGTATCGGCCAAGTTTCAAAAGCTCTCGCGTAAATATTAATCATCAATGGCTATCTCTGCCTAATAATTAGGCGGAAAAGTTAATATGCACGATTTTTGACCTATTCAGCTTGTCATCCTTTTTTGTTGGAGCATTGATGACGGCGTTGATCGCCTGTGGCGCATTCGAGCTCATGGGCTGATCATGGAGCGTGTGACGAAGGGGCTGTTTTGCGACCTCCCCTCCGCCACACTTTTGCAACTTGACGCTGCGGAGGCATATTACGGGATTTTGCAGGCTGATAAAAGCCCGCCCGGATGCCTCTCAATTGGGAGATTTTCATGAATTTGCGGAAACTAGGGCTCGTCGCAGGGCTGACTTTTGGATGTGCCACAACAGCACTGGCAGAAGACACCATCAAAGTGGGCGTACTCCACTCGCTGTCTGGAACGATGGCGATCTCTGAAACGACACTAAAAGACACAATGCTGATGCTGATAGATCAGCAAAACGCAGCCGGTGGGGTCATGGGCAAGCAACTGGAAGCGGTTGTTGTTGATCCTGCGTCCGATTGGCCGCTCTTCGCGGAAAAAGCGCGGGAGCTTCTATCTGTTCACGAAGTTGACGTGATGTTCGGCAATTGGACATCCGTATCGCGGAAATCTGTTTTGCCTGTGATCGAGGAACTGAACGGCCTTTTATTCTACCCGGTTCAGTATGAGGG
>CAKZTM010000046.1 GCA_937920555.1 uncultured Paracoccaceae bacterium
GACCGTACGAGGGCCAGAAGTTGCGCGCATAATTCCGGTCCATCGCCGAAGGTGAAGGTTTCGGCTTGTGGGTATTTGGCCTTTGCTTGGGTCAGGTTCATCACATGCGGAACACGCCAAAGCGTGTCTCCTGAGCGGGCGCGTTGGTGCAGGCGGCGAGCGACAGGCCGAGCACGTCGCGGGTTTTGCGCGGGTCGATGATGCCGTCGTCCCACAGCCGGGCGGAGGCGTAGAGCGGGTGTGATTGTTCCTCGAACATATCGATTGTGGGTTGTTTGAACGCGGCCTCCTCGGCGTCCGACCAAGTGCCGCCTTTGCGCTCAATCCCGTCGCGGCGGACCGTGGCCAGAACGCCTGCGGCTTGTTCGCCGCCCATGACGGAGATGCGGCTGTTTGGCCACGTCCACAGGAACCGTGGGTCATAGGCGCGGCCGCACATGCCGTAATTGCCCGCCCCGAAGGAGCCGCCGACGATGACCGTGAGTTTGGGGACATTGGCGCAGGCGACCGCTGTGACCAGCTTGGCGCCGTCCTTGGCGATGCCGCCAGCTTCGTACTGTTGGCCGACCATGAAACCGGTGATGTTTTGCAGGAAGACGATGGGGAGGTTGCGCTGGCAGCAAAGCTCGACGAAATGGGCGCCTTTGACGGCGGATTCGGAGAAAAGCACACCGTTATTGGCGATGATCCCGACCTTGTGGCCGTGGATTTGCGCGAAACCTGTGACGAGTGTGGTGCCGTAGCGGGCCTTGAACTCGTCGAACTCGGAGGCGTCAACCGTGCGGGCGATCACCTCGCGGATGTCATAGGGGGTTTTGAGGTCGGCGGGCACGACTTCCAGGATTTCGCTTGGGTCATAGGCCGGGGCTGCACCGCTGGTTGAGGTGGGCGCGTGCGTCTCCAAGGACGCGATGGCTTGGCGGGCCAGAGTGAGGGCATGGGCGTCGTCTTCGGCCAGATAATCTGCCACGCCTGACAGGCGCGTATGGACGTCGCCGCCGCCCAGATCCTCGGCGCTGACCACCTCGCCGGTGGCGGCTTTCACCAGCGGTGGGCCGGCGAGGAAGATGGTGCCTTGTTCGCGCACAATGATGGTGACGTCGGACATGGCAGGCACATATGCGCCGCCTGCGGTGCACGAGCCCATGACCACGGCGATCTGGGCGATGCCTTTGGCGGACATTTGCGCTTGGTTGAAGAAGATGCGGCCAAAATGGTCGCGGTCGGGGAAGACCTCGTCCTGATTGGGCAGGTTCGCGCCGCCGCTATCGACCAGATAAACGCAAGGCAGATGGTTGGCTTGTGCAATCTCTTGGGCGCGCAGGTGCTTTTTGACGGTCATCGGGAAATAGGTGCCGCCTTTGACGGTGGCATCGTTGCAGATCACCATCACTTCGCGGCCATGGACCTGACCGATCCCCGCGATCGCCCCGGCCCCCGGCGGAACACCGTCGTAAAGGTCGTGGCCTGCGAACATGCCGACTTCGAGGAACGGGGAGCCTGCGTCCAGAAGCCGTGCGACCCGTTCGCGGGGCAGGAGTTTGCCGCGGGAGATGTGGCGTTCGCGAGAGGCATCCGTGCCCCCTTGCAGGGCGGCTTGGGCTGCTTTTTGGACCAGCTCCAGCGCGTCCAGATGGGCAGCTTGGTTGGTTTGGGCGGTATCTGTGCCGGTGATGTGGGAGGAGGTGAGTACCGTCATGGGGCTTCGATCCGTGTGGTGAAATCTTGCAGGAAAAGTGCCAGTGAATATTGGCTGAGCGCTTGTTTGACCTCGCAAAGGCGGCGGCGTCTGTCGGTGGTGGCTGTGTCGCAGGGCAGTATTTTTGCCGGATCGATAAGTTGGCTCAGGCGTTGCTGAAAGGTGGCATCCAAGCGCGGCTCGGGATGAGTTTTGGGCAGGTCGGTCGCGATAGAGGCGGCGCGGTCGCGGGCATGGGTTTTGATGTCGACCAGACATGTGTTTGGGGCGGGACCATGTTCGCACAGCCACAACACAAGTGAGAGACAGCTTGGCTTTTTGTGGCTTTGCCGGGCGTTGGGCGGGGTATCCATCAGGCACTGATCGAGCCATTTTGCGGGATTGATGTCTATCGCCGTCGCGGGCGCAGGCAGCAAAAACAGGGTGAGGAGCGAGGCAAGCATCAGTCTCATGGCGCGCCGCTTTCTGGGGCTTGGTCCGGGTCGGGGCTGGGTAGCATCCGGCGTTCCATCAGCCAGCGTTGGCGGTAGGCGTAGCGGGCGGCGCGCGAGACATCGGTTTGGAACGACGCGTTGACGGTGGCCCCGACGGCCCCGCCGATGATGGGCACCACTTGGCCTGCCTTGCGGCCTGCGAGGGATATGCCCAGTTTGCGCGCGATCCGCTCGACCACTTTCTCGGTGATCCATTCGCCGCCTTTGTCGAGGATGAATTTGGCTTTGGGGTCCGAGAGTTTCCGGGCCAGATCGTTGATGCCGTCGATGGATTTCTCGCGCTTTTCGGACGCCATGGAGGTGGCGACTTCGAGGATGGCGAGGCGGAAGGTTTGCTCGGCCTCCGAGTTGGCGGTGAACCCGTAGGCGGCGCCGGTGGCGCGGACGTTGCGGGCGGCCAGTGCGATTGTGGCGGAGATGTCAGCGGTTAGGCCAGCCGCGCCAAACCAGCCCGCCGCCCCGCCGGTGGCCGCATTGGTGCCTTGCGACCAGGCTTGCACGCGCAGGGCCGCTTTTTCGCAGGCGTCCATGTCGTTGGTGTCGTGGGAGGTGACCTCGTCAGGGATGGTCAGGCCGGAGGCTTTGTCGGCCAGTTTTAGGGCCTGTTGGACCAGTTCGGGCGGGACAATTTTGGAGATCAGATTGCCCAAGGGGGCGGTCAGACGCTCGGCCCCTTGGCCGAATTTGGTGGAGCGGGCCTTCTCGTAAGAGCGCTGGTCCTCAAGGACGCGCTCCACGGCGGTTTGGTTGGTGGTTGTAGGGGTGGTGGTCATCTAGGTTACAATCCCTAGGCCACGGTAAAGCTGAACGCAGCCGGCAATGAAGGCCGCCAAGAAAAGAAACGTGAGTATATGAGGAAAGACGAAAGTGCGGCTGATCCACTTGTTCGTTTTCTTAATCTTTTTGTCTAAGTTTGCTAGATCGGCTTCATCAGTTTCGAGCTGGTTTTCGGTTATTCTACGAATCAAAATCTGGTCCCGGTGGTGGTGGTTCATCCACATGTGTTCGTGCAACATCCAGTTTATGTGAATTACGTAGTTCCCAATCAGCGCAATAATCACAGATGTTGCGAACAACATGCCAGCATAAGCAGCGAGCTTGACATCTGGGCTGTCAGTAATTTGGACAATTGCTGGAGTTAAAAATAGACCTCCTCCAGACACAAGAAATGCGTTTTTTACAACCAATACACCGTATTCGTATGCTCTTGTAGAAACTTGGCTTATTCTGGCCTCAAAATAAGCATCTGACTCCTCGCTCAGTCGTTTGTATTTTTGATCTTCCATCACCCCATCGCTCCCATCATCTCGCGGCCGATCAGCATGCGTCTGATCTCGGAAGTGCCTGCGCCTATCTCCATCAGTTTGGCATCGCGGAAGATGCGGCTCACAGGGGTCTCGTTCATAAAGCCCGCCCCGCCCATGGCTTGCACCGCTTGGTGGGCGACGGTCATGCCTTCCTCGGACGCGTAGAGCACGCAGGCCGCCGCGTCTTGGCGGGTAACCTCGCCGCGATCGCAGGCTTTGGCGACCTCGTAGACGTAAGCCCGCGCCGAGTTCATTTTGGTGTACATGTCGGCGATTTTGCCCTGCATCAGTTGGAAGTCGCCAATGGGTTTGCCGAACTGTTTGCGCTCGGCCAGATAGGGCATCACCTCATCGAGACAGGCGGCCATGATGCCGGTGCCGATGCCGCTGAGGACCACCCGCTCGTAATCAAGGCCGGACATGAGCACGCGCACGCCTTTTCCTTCTTCGCCCAGTACATTCTCGAAGGGGACATCCACGTCCTCGAAGACCAGCTCGGCTGTGTTGGAGCCGCGCATGCCCAGCTTGTCGAAATGAGGCGAGGTGGAGAAGCCTTTCATGGATTTCTCTATCAAAAACGCGGTGATGCCCTTGGAGCCTGCCTCCGGGTCGGTCTTGGCATAGACCACGAGGGTTTCCGCATCGGGTCCGTTGGTGATCCAGTATTTGGTGCCATTGAGCGTATAGTAGCCGTTCTTTTTCTTCGCGGAGAGTTTCATGGAGACCACGTCGGAGCCCGCGGACGCTTCGCTCATCGCCAGTGCGCCCACATGTTCACCGGAGATCAGACCGGGCAAATATTTGGCCTTTTGCTCAGCCGTGCCGTTGAGGTTGATCTGGTTCACACAAAGGTTGGAATGGGCGCCGTAGGAGAGACTGACGGAGGCGGAGGCGCGCGCGATTTCCTCCACCGCTATAGTGTGGGCGAGATAGCCCATGCCGGTGCCACCGTCCTGTTCGGGGACAGTCATGCCCAGCAGGCCCAATTCCCCCATTTCGCGCCATAGATGCGCGGGGAAGATGTTGGTTTGATCCACTTCGGCTGCGATGGGCTTGATCCGCTCTTGGGCAAACCTGTGGACCGCTTCGCGCAGGGCGTTCACGTCGTCGCCGAGGTCAAACTTCATGGTCGCGTTAAACATGAGCCGGTTCCTTTGTGGTAATGCCAACGCAGTTTAAAACCAGTCGGGCATAGATGTCTTCGATTTCTTGCGCGCTTAGGCGGCCACCGGGTTTGTACCATGTGGTGGCCCCTGTGAGCATGCCCAAGATTGCCATCGCGGTGATCTTTCGGTCCTGAAGGTCAAAGTCGCGCAGGATCGCGGTCAAAAAGGCTTCATACCGGTTGCGCAGGTGGTTGAGGGCCGCGAAATTGTCAGGCTCCAGCGCGCGCAATTCCATGTAGCTTAGGAAAACCTCATCGGGTTTGGTGATGTGGTAGCGGATGTGGAAGCGCGCGAATTGCTCCAGCGCCAAGATGTGGTCCGGGGCGGTTGGCTGGTTTTCCCATGCGAGGATCAGGCGCTGCATGTGGTCGGTCAGCAAGTGAACGAGCAGTGCTTGTTTGGTTGGGTAGTGGTTGTAAAGGGCGCTTACGCCGACCCCGACCGCGTCTGCAATCATGCGCATGGAGACGGCCGCATAGCCGTGATCGGCAAAGAGTGCGAGGCTTTGTGTGCGGATTGCACCAGCGGTTTTGCTGCCGATTGATCCTGAGGTTCGGGCCATAGGTGTTACTTAATTAAATGAACGTTCGTTCTTTTAATAGCATTTCTCACGCCGGGTCAACAAATTTGAATGTAATAAAATTACGCCAGAGTGTCATTATTGGTAAAATAATTACGTCTCTATATTGCGCGAGGGGGCGGAATGGCATAGGAATGACGCGGTGCAACATTGATTCTTGTGGAGGTGTCATGCTCGATAAGCCCAGTCATCACAATCTGCCTGTGGGCACGATCTGCATTGAGGATATGGAGATCGGCATGACCCGTTCTTTGGCCAAAACCATAACGGACGCGGATATTGAGATGTTTGCGACCGTCTCTATGGATCGCAATCCGGTTCATTTGGATGATGAGTATGCGCAAGATACCATCTTTGGCGGGCGGATCGCCCATGGGATGCTGACAGCCGGTCTGATTTCAGCGGTTATCGGTGAGCAATTGCCCGGCCATGGTTCGGTCTATCTGGGGCAATCGCTGAAGTTTACCGCCCCCGTGCGCCCCGGCGACCGGGTGGAGGCATCGGTCACTGTGCGCGAGATTGATCACGGGCGCAGGCGGGTCACTCTTGATTGCGCCGCATCTGTGGGCGATACGGTTGTGCTCAAAGGTGAGGCTTTGGTTCTCGCCCCAAGCCGCAAATTCGACTAGGGCCCTGAGCGGTCCAAAAGGGACCGATGAAACGTCACTACAATTTCTCGACCATTCCGACCGCCGACAAAGGTGCTGCGGTTGCTATTGGCAATTTCGATGGTGTCCATCTGGGCCATCAATCGGTGATCGCTCTGGCGCGGGCCGCAGCGGTGCAGCTTCAAGCCCCTTTGGGGATTGTCACGTTTGAGCCGCATCCGAGGGCGTTTTTCGCCCCTGACGCGCCTACGTTTCGGTTGATGAATGCCAACGCCAAGGCCACCCGGCTGGAGAAGCTGGGGATCAATCATTTGTATGAAATCCCGTTCAATGCGGAGCTGGCAGGTCTGACCGCTGAGGCGTTTATCGAGCAGGTTCTGGTTTGGGGGCTGGGTGTGCGTCATGTGGTGGTTGGGGCGGATTTTCGGTTTGGCAAGGGGCGGACCGGGTCGGTGGAGACGCTTCAGGCTGCTGATTTTGGTGTGACCGTGGCCCCGTTGGTGTCGGACGCGAAGGGGGATTATTCCTCGACTGCGATCCGCGAGGCGTTGAGTGCGGGCAAGCCTGATGAGGCGGCGCGGATTTTGGGCCATTGGCACCGGATCGAGGGGCGTGTGGAGAAGGGCGATCAGCGGGGGCGTGAGTTGGGCTATCCCACCGCCAACATCACCATGGACGGTCTGCATCAGCCCAAATACGGGGTTTATGCGGTGATTGTGGATGTGCAATCGGGCGCCTTTGCCGGGCGGTATCACGGGGCGGCGTCCATGGGGGTTCGGCCCACATTCGGGGTTAATCATCCCAACCTTGAGAGTTATTTGTTCGATTTTGAGGGCGACATTTACGGGGCCGATATTTCTGTGGCTTTGGTGGATTATATCCGCCCCGAGGAGACGTTTGACGATCTGGATGCGCTGATT